>WTID01000228.1 GCA_011522855.1 Flavobacteriales bacterium | reverse complement strand
ACGAGGTTGTCCGGGAAGAACTCCTTGAATTCGCTGTAGAGCTGGGAAGCGAGGGTCTTGTTGTGGCTCAGGACCAGCGTCGGCCGCTGGGTCTGCTCGATGACGTTGGCAATGGAGAAGGTCTTGCCCGACCCGGTCACGCCCAGCAGGGTCTGGTGGGGCACCCCGGAATCCACGCCCTCCACCAGTTGGCGGATGGCCTCCGGCTGGTCGCCGGTCGGCTGGAATTCACTGTGGAGCTTGAACGTGGACATCGCGGGAAGTCAGGCACAAAAAAAGGGGGCAGCGCCCCCTTTTGTTTCGTCTCCTCCCGGTTGGGAGGGAAATCTTATTCAGCGACCACCTCAAAGGCAATCTCTGCAACGACCTCCTTGTGGAGCTTCACCTTGGCGGTGTAGCTGCCGAGGTCACGGATGGCGTCACTTCCGAGGTCAATGTTCTTGCGATCCACCGCATAGCCGGCCGCAGTAAGGGCCTCAGCCACCTGAATGTTGTTGACGGAGCCGAAGATTTTGCCGCTCTCGCCGGCCTTGGCGCCGATTTTGACGGACACACCGGCCATTTTCTCGGCCACGGCCTTGGCGTCTTCCAGGGCCTTGAGGGCCTTGTGGGACTGCTGGCGGATGGTCTCGGCGACCACCTTGCGCGCACTGTCCGTGGCAACGATGGCAAAGCCTTGGGGAATCAGGTAGTTGCGGGCGTAACCGGTCTTGACGGTCACGATGTCGTTCTTGGCGCCCAGGCGCTCGACGTCCTGCTTGAGAATCACGTCCATGTCTCAGGGTCTTGGGCCGATCAGCGGAGCTGGTCAGCGAGATAGGGGAGCAACGCGAGGTGGCGGGCCTTCTTGATGGCCTTGCCGACGCGGCGCTGGTACTTGAGGCTCGTTCCGGTGAGGCGGCGCGGCAGGATCTTGCCCTGCTCATTCACCAGCATCAGGAGGAAGTCCGGATCCTTGTAGTCGATGTACTTGAAGCCCTTCTCACGGAAGCGGCAGTACCGCTCGCTCTTCGTGTCGATGGCGATCGGGTTCAGGTAACGCACGTTCTTGTTGTCGGCCATGTCAGTGGACTTTGGGGCGGTCAGGCTTGGGCTTCCGCGTTGGACTGCTGAGGCTTCTCGCGGCGGTCGGACTCGCGGTCACGGCGGCTCTCGGCGTACTCGATGTGGTTCTTGTCCATCCGGGTCGTCAGGAACCGGATGATGCGCTCGTCGCGACGGAACTCCGTCTCGAACGGCAGGATGGTGTCGGGCTCAGCATCGAACTCCACGAGGTAATAGAAGCCCGTGGACTTCTTCTGGATCGGATAGGCAAGCTTCCGCATGCCCCAATTCTCCTCGTGGGTGATGTTGGCTCCTTTGTCTTTCAGGAGGTCCTTGAACTTCTTGACCACCTCCTTCGTCTGCTCGTCAGAGAGGACGGGGGTGATGATGAAGACCGTTTCGTATCGATTCCGGAACATATGCTTTGCGCAAAAGGGGGCGCAAATCTACGCCAAACGAGGTGGGTGCGCAAGGGTCGTGCCCCGGATTCTCCCACATCGGCCTGACGGCGGCAAAATGTGGGTGTGCTGTGCAAAATTGAATCCCCCGGAATTCACGGGCAAGCCGCACCTTTGACTCGATGTCCGAAGGAAACCATTTCCTCGTCTCCGCACGCAAATACCGTCCCACCACATGGGAGACGGTGGTGGGCCAGCAGTCCATCACCGACACCCTGCGGCACAGCATCGAGTCTGGACAAATCGCGCAGGCTTACCTCTTCTGCGGTCCCCGTGGCGTCGGCAAAACGACCTGTGCGCGGATTTTCGCCAACGCCATCAATGGGTTCACCACCGAGCAGGCTGAGCGAAGCTTCAACGTCTTCGAACTCGACGCCGCCTCGAACAATGGGGTAGAGCACATCCGGAGCATCATCGACCAGGTTCGAATCCCTCCGCAGGATGGCCAATACAAGGTGTATGTCATTGACGAGGTACACATGTTGTCCAAGGATGCCTTCAATGCCTTTCTGAAGACACTGGAGGAGCCGCCGAAGCACGCCGTGTTCATCCTGGCCACGACGGAGAAGCACAAGATCCTGCCGACCATCCTGTCGCGTTGCCAGATCTATGACTTCCGCCGCATCACGACCCGGGACATCGCCGACCACCTCGCCTTCGTGGCGGGCAAGGAGGGCGTGACCGCCGAGGCGGAGGCGCTGAACGTGATCGCCCAGCGCGCCGATGGGGCCATGCGGGACGCATTGAGCATCTTCGACCAGATGGTGGCCTCGAGTGCCGAGGGCGTGACCTACGCCGCGGTCACCCGGCACCTCAATGTGCTGGGCCATGACGTCTACTTCAATGTGGTGGATGCGGCCCTCGATGGTCGGATTGGCGACATGCTCCTTCAACTGGAGGAAGTCGTGGCCGCCGGGTTTGATGCCCACCACTTTGTGACAGGCCTCGGGCAGCATCTCCGGAACCTCCTCGTCTGCAAGGACGAGGCGACCCTCTCCCTGATGGAGGCCGGAGCCACGGTGGCCGACCGGTTCGGGGAGCAGGCCCGCCGCTGTGGACTTCATTTCCTCGTGGGGGCCATCGGGCATGCCAACGAGGCGGACCAGCAATACCGACTCTCGCGTCATCCAAGGTTGCTGGTCGAACTGATGCTCATGCGCATCGGCTCCCTCGAAGCGGTCACCGCGGAGGGGGCAAAAAAAAAATGAGCTGATTCCCATCACGGGATGGGGTGTGGATGTCGGTCTCCGCGAGGCCGTGTCCGTCCGCTCCGCGACTGAGTCCATGACGGTGGTGGCCGAGCCTGCCCCTGCGGTGGTGGCGCCTTCCCCTGTGGTGGAGTCAGCGCCTCTGGCCAACCCTGCGCCCGAGCTCGATCCCGTGCAGGTCGCCGAGCCCATCGTGGAGCCCGCGGAGCCGGTTGTTGAACCCGCCCCGGAACCGGCTCCTGAGCCGGAGCCTGCGCCCGTTTCGGAGGAGGCAGACGCCTCGAAAGCGCCGGAGGCCACAGCGGAATTGGATGCCGACCTCGCCATTGTCCTGGGCAAGCCGAAGAAGACCGTGAAGCCCACAGGCAACCTGTCGGCCCTCGGCGGCAAGAGTGTGCTGTTTGCCATGGAGGATGAGGCGGCAGATTCGGCGACGGAGCTGTCCGACACCGCTGCCCTGCAGGGGGAATATGATGCCGTGAAGGTCAAACAGGCGTGGAAGGTCCTGGTCGAGGACCTGCGCAAAAAGAACAAGGTGGGCCTTGCCGCCACCCTCGCCAATGGCGATTTCCAATTCGTGGACCCGGCCATTCGGTTCACCGTGGCCAATGAGGTTCAGTTCGAGGAGTTGAAGGAGTGCTCCACGGAGCTGCTGCACTTCGTGCGGACCCAGGTGGGCAATGGGTCGATCGCCTTGGAAGTCGAGGTCTCCGAAGTGGAGGCGCCGGCGGAATTCATGACGCCCAAGGACCGGTATGTGAAGTGGGCGTCCGAGCACCCCTCCCTCGAGGTCATCCGGAAGCGATTGGACCTCGACATCGGTTGAGGAAACCTCCGGGGCCTCGGGGTGTTTCCTTTGTTCAGCACAGAACGCCATGCCGAGAATTGACGCCCGGAGACTGATTTCCGCCCTTTCATTCCTCTTCCTTGCGCTTTTCGCCATAGGGCAGACCGCCTCGGTGAAGGGGGTTGTCACCGATGAGGTGACGGGAGAATTCCTCCCTTTCGTGAGCGTCGTCGTCCAGGGGGCGGCCACCGGCACCTCCACCGATTTCGAGGGGGCGTTTGAACTCACCGGTCTCCCTCCCGGTGTGGTCAATCTGAGCTTCAGTTCGGTGGGCTACAAGACGGCCAACCGGCTCGAAATCGAGCTCACGCCAGCCCGTCCCGCCTTTCTGACGGTGGCCCTCGAGCCCCTGACGGTGGCGGTGGAGGCGGCCGAAGTGGTGGCGGTGACCGCCAAGGGGGAGGAGGAGGCTCCGGTCTCCCTGCGCCGGATCGGCACCAACGAGATCAAGCGCAATCCCGGAGGCGGCCGGGACATCAGCAAGGCCATTCGGAGCCTGCCCGGTGTGGCGGCCATCCCGAGTTTCCGCAACGACATCGTCATCCGGGGAGGGGCCCCCAACGAGAATCGCTTCTACATCGACGGCATCGAGATTCCCAACATCAACCACTTCCAGACCCAAGGGGCAAGCGGAGGACCGGTCGGCATGATCAACGTGGACCTCGTGGAAGAAGTGGAGTTCTATTCCGGGGCATTCCCGGCCACCCGGGGCAACGCCTTGTCGAGTGTCATGGAGTTCGGGTTCAAGACGGCCCGGACCGATGAGTGGACGTCGAATGCCGTCGTCGGGACGAGTGACCTCGGCCTGACGTTCGAGGGGCCGACCGGAGAGAACAGCTCCCTCATCCTCAGCGCGCGCCGCAGCTATCTGCAGTTCCTGTTTGAGGTCCTCGGCCTGCCTTTCCTGCCCATTTACAACGACTTCCAGTTCAAGTGGGTCCACCAAGCCTCACCGAACGAGCGGCTGACGGTGCTCGGCATTGGCGCCTACGATGACTTCCAACTCAACCTCGCCGCCGCCGAGGATACGTCCGCTGAGGACTACCTCGACCAGGTGGCCATCCTCGATGCCCTTCAGGTCAACCGGCAATGGAACTATGCGTTGGGCGTCAAATACGACCGCTTCACCGAGAATGGTCGGTGGACCTGGGTCGCGAGCCGGAACATGCTCAGCAACCGCGCCTACAAGCACGAGGACAACGACGAATCGCTGCCGCTTACCCTTGATTACCTCTCCCAGGAGATGGAGAACAAACTGCGCCTCGAACGGCGCACCTATGGAGAAGACGGGTTCAAGATGACGTGGGGTGCCCAGTACGAGTTTGCCCGCTTCAACAACCGGACCGTCAGCCAGCGGTACCTCTTCCTTCAGGATACCCTCGTCACGGTCGATTTCAACAGCGCCTTCGACCTGCACAAGTACGGCGCCTTCCTGCAGGCGTCGAAACCGTTCGCCGAGGGACGCGTGACGCTCAGCGGTGGCCTGCGCCTCGATGGCAACGAGGTCAATGCCCAGATGGCCAATCCGCTGCGCCAACTGAGCCCGAGGGTGGCGCTGCGGTGGAGCGTGGCCCCGAAGGTGAGTGTCAACGCCAACGTCGGACGATACTTCCAGCTGCCCAGCTACCTGATCCTCGGTTATGCGGAGGGCGGTCAACGGGTCAACCAGCCCGATGCGCGCTATCTGAGGTGCGATCAGGCCGTGCTGGGCATCCGGTACGATTGGACCGAGAAGAACACCACGCTCGGCCTGGAGGGCTTTGCCAAAGGGTATGACGGGGCGCCTGTGAGCCTGGCCTCCGGCATTGCCCTGGCCAACCTCGGTGCCGACTTCGGGGTCGTGGGCAACGAGGCCGTGCGATTCGATGGGGTGGGGCGGGCCTATGGCATGGAGTTCCTCGCCCAGCGACGCCTCTATAAAGGGGTGTACGGCCTGTTGGCCTACACCTATGTCCGCAGTGAATATGAGTTCAATGGCGAGTTCACCCCGAGCGCGTGGGACAGCCGTCACATCGTGTCGCTCACCGGTGGGGCCAAGCTCAAGCACGATTGGGAAATCGGCGTGCGCTGGCTCTACAGCGGAGGCCTGCCGTTCACACCCTATGACCTCGCCATCTCGCTCGACCAGGCCTACTGGGACGCCAACAACGTGGCCCAGCTCGATTACGCCCAGCTCAACAGCGGCCGCAATGACGCCTTCAGCCAATTGGACCTCCGCATCGACAAGAAGTGGTTCTTCGAGACCTGGAGCCTCGATGTCTTCATGGATGTCCAGAATCTCTTTGGCCAGGTGGCTGATTCTCCGGATGCGCTCGATGTCGTTCGGGACCCCTCTACAGGGGTGCCCCTGGCCGACCCGGTGAATCCAACCCGGTACCAGGCGCGGTACATCCCGCTCGGCTCCGGTTCGGCAATTCCGGCTGTTGGCCTGATTGTCGAACTTTAGGCTGTGCGCATCGACAAGTTCCTCTGGAGCGTTCGCCTCTTCAAAACCCGCAGCCTGGCCACGGCCGCTGTCCGCGATGGCAAGGTGTCGGTCGGGGGCGACGCGGTCAAGGCGAGCCGCGAGATCAAAGTGGGGGAGAAGGTGGCCATCCGGCGGGGCGCCATCACACTGGAAGTTAAGGTGATTGGCCTGCCAAAGAGTCGAGTTGGGCCGAAATTGGTCGATGATTATATAATCAATATTACCCCGAAAGAGGAGCTGGAGAAATTGGAAATCATCCGGATGGAGCGGAGAGACACGCCGTCAATGAAGGGAAGGCCGACCAAAAAGAATCGGAGAGAATGGAAGAGATGGATGGAGTGAACGCGAGTGAATATTCGGTTCGTCGAATTCTACCGGAGGAAACATGGGCGATCCGCGCCCAGGTGCTTTGGCCCGAAAAACAGCCGGATGAATCCTGTTCCCTTCCGGTTGATCGGGACGCTGGGGTCCTGCATTTCGGGGTCGTCCACAGGGCCAACGTGGTGGGCATCGGCACCTTCATGCCCCGGCAGCATGAGGATCTTGATGCCTCCATCGGGTATCGACTCCGGGCGATGGCCACCCATCCCGACCATCGGGGAAGGGGCGTCGGCGCCCGGTTGATCCGTCACGCGGAAGGCGTTCTTCGGGACGCAGGAGAGGGGGGCATCTGGGCGGATGCGAGGAAGGTGGCCCTGGGATTTTACGCCGGCCTCGGATGGGAGGTTTCAGGGCCATTCTACACGGTTCCAAAACGCGGACTTCACCGGCTTGTGTGGACCCGATTTGACGAGTAGATAAATCGTTAGTCGATTAAATATGGGTATACAAAATATTATACCCGTATAATCACCCCCTTCGAGACCCGCTTCTTAACCGCAATGGCCTGCACATCAATTGATTAAGCGTCTGCAAAGCCGTGAAAATTAGGGGTGTAATAATTTCATATTGGCGAGTATGCTTCTCACTTTCCGAGAGCCAAAAGTATCGCCATGTCTTACCAGAAGTCTGTTGCGCTTCTCAGCTGCTGTCTGTTGTTCTCGATGTCCTTCGTGAACCTTGCCCTGGCCAGCGTCACTGAATCCACCTTCGGAACCCATTCCGGAGATCCTGAAGTGACGATTGCCGACGTTGGAATTCCCTCCGATGTTGTCGCCAGCTCAGCCCTTTTCTCCAACCTTCCCCCCGATACCGAGGGGCCGACGTTGACCATCAACCCGCCGAGTGATGTGAACCTCTCCGGATGCTATTCGGATTTCACCTACTCCATTGCGGCCATGGGCAAACCGGGATATGTCGCCTACGACGAATGCGGTACTGCCACCGTGACGGAGACCATCACCGACACCTTCATCTATTGCACCGAGGCGGATGATGCGACTCCCGAGGGTGGATTGACCATCCTGCGTGAGTTCTCTTATCTCGCTGTGGATTGTTTCGGCAATGAGACGGAAGATTCGGTAATCCAGACCATCACGGTCACCGACAGCGAGGCCCCTTCCTTCAATGAGACCCTCCCCGGTGATGTCACGGTCGACTGTGGTTCCATTCCTGCGGCCGCTACCCTGACGGCAACGGACAACTGTGACTCAGAGTCCAGCGTGACGTTCACGGAAACTTCCGGAACCACTTGCGCCGGCATCACCCGGACGTGGGTGGCGGTCGACGACTGCGGCAACACCACGACCCACACCCAGACCATCACCGTTACAGACACGGACGATCCGGTCATCTCCGGAACGCCCTCCAACATCACCCAGACGGCCGATGCAGGCGATTGCGGCGCAGTGGTGACCTGGACGGCTCCGACGGCAACGGACAACTGCACCCTTGACACCTTCACCTCCACCCACGATTCTGGCGACTCTTTTGCGGTGGGAACCACGACGGTGTCCTACACGGCGACGGACGACTGCGGCAACAGCACGACCACGTCCTTCACGGTGACCATCACCGACGACGAAGCCCCGGCCATCGCCGGCATGCCCTCCAACATCACCCAGACGGCCGACGCAGGCGATTGCAGCGCCGTGGTGAATTGGACGGCTCCGACCACCACGGACAACTGCTCCGCGACCATGACGTCCACCCACGACTCCGGAGATTCCTTCGCGGTGGGCACGACGACGGTGACCTACACATCCGTGGACCCCGCCGGCAACACGACGACGGCCAGTTTCACAGTGACCGTGACCGACGACGAGGATCCCGCCATCGCAGGAAATCCGGGCAATCTGACGCAGACGGCCGATGCCGGTCAATGCAGCGCAGTGGTGTCCTGGACGGAGCTGACGGCATCCGACAACTGTGCCATCAGCACGTTCACCTCTACACATAATAGTAATGACGCATTTGCCGTCGGCACCACGACGGTGACGTACACGGCGACGGACATCCACGGCAATTCGTCCACCAGCACCTTCAATGTGACGGTGACCGACGACGAGGATCCGACCATCTCCGGCATGCCGGCCAACATCACCCAGACGGCAGACGCTGGGGTGTGCAATGCCGTTGTGACGTGGGCCGATCCCACCACCGGTGACAACTGCGCGGTCAGCACGTTTACCTCCTCCCACAACAGTGGTGACACCTTCAACGTGGGCACCACGACGGTGACCTACACCTCTACGGACATCCACGGAAACGACACGAGCGCGAGCTTCACGATCACCGTGACAGACGACGAGGACCCGGCCATTTCCGGAACCCCGGCGGACATCACGCAGAACACCGACGCCGATGCCTGTGTGGCCACGGTCTCCTGGACGGAGCCCACGGACTCCGACAACTGCAGCTCGACCATGACGTCCAGCCACAGCCCCGGCGACACCTTCGCCCCGGGCACCACGACGGTGACCTACACGTCCACGGATGCGGCCAGCAACGTGACCACGTCCAGCTTCACCATCACGGTGAGCGACGCCCAGGCCCCGTCCATTTCCGGAATGCCGGCCAACATCACGGTGTCCAATGACGCCGGCCTGTGCAGCGCCGATGTGAGCTGGACGGCCCCGACCGCGGACGACAACTGTAGCGTGACGAGCTTCACCTCCACCCACGATTCCGGAGACACCTTCGCCGTCGGCACCACGACGGTGACCTACACGGCACAGGATGCTGCGGGCAACTCTGCCTCGTCCAGCTTCACGGTGACCGTGACCGACGATGAGGATCCCGCCATCACGGCCGCCTCCGACCAGACGGTGGAGTGCGACGGATCCGGCAACTCCACGGATCTCGCGGCCTGGCTCGCTTCCAACGGAGGCGCCACCGCCACGGACAACTGCACCAACCTGACCTGGACCAACGACTACGCCGGCGACTGCACGGTTGCCGTTGGAGATTTCACCACCTACCAGCAGGGAGGATGGGGACTCACCTCCGGTGGTGTCCACGACCTTCTCGATGCCAACTTCGCCACCGTGTTCCCCGCTGGGGTCACCGTCGGCTGTGGTGCCGGATATGAAATCGTCTTCACGAGCCCCGAGGCCATTGAGACGTACCTGCCGTGTACCGGAGATGCCGAGGACTTGGTCCTGTCGCACAGCGGCCCGAACCCGACGGCGTCCTCTGACCCCTCCTGCTGGAACAACGCGTTGGTCAGCCAGATTCTGACGGCCAAGCTCAACGCCCAGTTCGATGCCACGCTCGCCGGCTTCAGTGCGTCCGACCTCCTCTTGGGAGACCTCGTGGCGACGTCCGGAGACTTCGTGGGCATGACGGCCAACCAGATCATCGCCATTGCGGATGATGTGGTGGGTGCCTGCAGCAATGCCTACACGCCCAACCAGGTGCGTGCGGCCCTCAACGACTTCAACCGGAACTTCGCCGGAGGCAGTGTGGACGAAGGGCTCTTCGCTCCGGCCGGTTGCTTCTATGGACAGTGCGCCGCGACCGGTTCTGTGACGGTGACCTTCACCGCCACCGATGACGCCGGCAACACCTCTTCTACTTCGGCCACGTTCACCATTGAGGACACGACCGCTCCGACCATTTCCGCTCAGGATTTCACCCTGACCCTCGACGGAAATGGGGAGGCCACCCTCACCACGGGGGATGTGGACCTCGGTACGACCGATGCTTGCGGCACGGTCACCCTGTCCCTCAGCCAGACCAACTTCGATTGCGTCCACCTCGGAACCAATACGGTGACCCTCACCGCCGAGGATGAGTGCGGCAACACCTCGACCCAGAGCCTGACGATCACCGTCCAGGACACCGAGGACCCCACCATCGACGCCATGGCCGACATCAACCTGAACGTGGATGCTGGACTCTGCACCGCTGTGGCCACGTGGGCCGATCCGTCCACGAGCGACAACTGTGGCATTCAGGGCATCACGTACAGCACGGCTTCCGGTTCGGCCTTCCCGCTCGGCGCCACGACCGTGACCGCCACCGCCACGGACGATGCCGGCAACACGGCCACCACCTCCTTCACGGTCACGGTGACCGACGACGAGGATCCGGCCATCTCCAACATGCCGACCAACATCTCCCAGTCCAACGACGCGGGAGTCTGCGCAGGGGCAGTGACCTGGCCCATGCCATCCGCGACGGACAACTGCAGCGTGTCGTCCTTCACCTCGACCCACAGCCCGGGTGATCAGTTCGCCGTGGGCACCACGACGGTGACCTACACGGCCATCGACGGGTCGAACAACACCTCGACCGCCAGCTTCAATGTGACCATCACGGACGATGAGGACCCGACCATTTCGGGCATGCCGGCCAACATCACGCAGACGGCCGCTGCCGGCCAATGTGATGCTGTGGTCACGTGGGCCGATCCGACGACGGCCGACAACTGTGCCGTGTCGACCTTCACCTCGACGCACAGCCCGGGCGACACGTTTGCCGTCGGCACCACGACGGTGACCTACACGTCCACCGATATCCACAGCAACGTGACGACCGCGAGCTTCACGGTGACCGTGACGGACGACGAGGACCCGGCCATCGCAGGAATGCCCTCGGACATCACCCAGAATGCCGATGCGGGCCTGTGCAGTGCAGTGGTCAGCTGGACGGCTCCGACCGACTCCGACAACTGCGGAATCGCCTCGTTTACCTCTTCCCACAATTCAGGAGACGCCTTCAATGTGGGCACGACGACGGTGACCTACACGGCGACCGACATTCACAGCAATGTCACGACGGCCAGCTTCACCATCACGGTGGTGGACAACCAGGCGCCGACCATCAGTGACATGCCGGGTGACCTCACTGCGAACAACGACGCGGGCGCATGCAGTGCTGCCGTGACGTGGGACGCTCCTTCATCCGCCGACAATTGTGGCGTCACGAGCTTCACGTCGTCGCACAGTTCCGGCTCTTCGTTTGCCGTGGGCACCACGACGGTGACCTACACGGCACAGGATGCGGCCGGCAACACCACGACGGCCAGCTTCACCATCACGGTGACCGACAACGAGAACCCGGTCATTGCCGGCAACCCCGGCAACCTGTCCGCAAACAACGATGCCGGCATCTGCGGTGCCGCTGTGACCTGGACGGCTCCGACGGCCACCGACAACTGCTCGCAGACCCTGACGAGCACCCACAGCCCGGGAGACACCTTCGCCGTGGGCACCACAACGGTGACCTACACCTCCACGGACACGGCCAACAACACGGCGACCATCAGCTTCAATGTGACGGTGACCGACACGGAGGACCCGGTGATTCCGGCCATCTCCGACATGACGGTGTCCACGGACGCTGGCACGTGTGATGCGGTTGTGACCTTCAGCGATCCGGCTGCCACGGACAATTGTGCGATCTCGACCCTGACTCCCGACATCGCCTCCGGTTCGACCTTCAGCCTGGGCACGACCACGGTGACCTACACCGCGACCGACATCCATGGAAACAGCTCGACCGCTTCCTTCGATGTGATTGTTGAGGACAACGAGTCCCCGACCATTGGAACCCCGGCTGCCGATGAGACCGTCGAGTGTGACGGATCCGGCAACACGGCCGCCCTGATGGCCTGGCTGAGCAACAATGGAGGAGCCGCTGCCACGGACAACTGCAGTGGCGTGACCTGGAGCAATGACTTCACGACCATGGCCAACACCTGTGGTGGGGCCGGAGCCGTGCAGGTCATCTTCACGGCCACCGACGCAGCGGGCAACACGAGCTCGACGTCGGCCACCTTCACCATTGAGGACACCACCGCTCCGACCATCACTGCGCCTGCGTCTGATTTGACCGTGGAGTGCGATGGAGCCGGCAATACGTCCGACCTGAACACCTGGCTCTCCAACTTCGCCGGTGCGACCGCGACCGACGGTTGCAGCAGCGCCACCCTGAGCCACAACTACGGCACGGGGGCCAGCATGAGCGACCTCTGCGGAGCCACGGGTTCCGTCACGGTGACCTTCACGGCCACGGATGTTTGCGGCAATACGTCCACGACGAATGCCACGTTCACGATTCAGGACACGACCAATCCGACCGCCCTCGCCAAGGATCATACGGTGACCCTCGATGCGACCGGAAACGGCTCCATGGCGGCCTCCGCCATGGACAATGGCTCCTCCGACGGATGCGGAAACGTGTCCTTCTCGGCCAGCCAGACCAGCTTTACCTGCGCCGATCTCGGCGACAACACCATCACCTTGACGGTGACCGATGAGTGCAGCAACACGGCCACGGCCACCGCGACGGTGACCGTCGTCGACAACACGGCTCCGGCCATCACGGCCGCGGCCGCCGATGCCACCTACGAGTGTGATGGAACCGATTACTCGACCCAATTCGCGAACTGGCTCTCCAGCAATGGTGGCGCCACGGCCGTCGACGCATGCGGAGGCCTCGTCTGGACGAACAACAGCACGGGATTGGTCCCGGGTTGCGGAGACTCTGAGTCCGAGCAGGTGACCTTCACGGTGACCGACGGAAGCGGCAACTCTTCCACCACGACGGCCACCTTCACCGTGAGTGACACGACGCCGCCGAGCATCGCCAGCAACGCCACGGACGTCACGACCGAATGCGACGGTCTCGGCAATACCGAGGAGCTGAACGCCTGGCTTGTGGCCAATGGAGGAGCCGGTGCCGCCACCGACCTCTGCGGCAACGTGACGTGGTCCAACAACTTCCACGACTTCGCCTTGACCTGCGCCGGAACGGGCGCCATCGATGTGATCTTCACGGCCACGGACGATTGCGGCAACGCCGCGTCCACGACCGCCACGTTCACCATCGAGGACACAACTGCCCCGACCCTGACGGCCGGAGCGACCGACGAGACGGTCGAGTGCGACGGAGCCGGCAACACCACCGCCCTGAACGCCTGGTTGACCAACAATGGTGGCGCCACGGCCGATGAGCTGTGCGGCACCATCACATGGAGCAACGATTTCGTGGCGTTGAGCGACGAGTGCGGTGCCACGGGCAGCGCCACCGTCATCTTCACTGCCAGCGACGACTGCGGAAACACGGTGACCTCCTCTGCGACGTTCACCATTGAAGACACCACCGACCCGAGCATCGACACGGCTGCGGCCGACGAGACGGTCGAGTGCGATGGTGCCGGCAATGCCGCGGCCTTCGCCGCCTGGCTCTCCAACAATGGAGGTGCCGTGGCCAGCGATGCCTGCAGCAACGTGACCTGGAGCAACAACAGCGCAGGCTTGAGCGACCTCTGCGGTGCCACGGGTGCCGAGACGGTGACCTTCACGGCGACCGACGATTGTGGAAACACCTCCAGCACGACGGCCACGTTCACCATCGAGGACAAGACCGACCCGAGCATCGACACTCCCGCGGCCGACGAGACGGTCGAGTGTGACGGTGCCGGCAATGCCGCCGCCTTCGCCGCTTGGCTCTCCAACAATGGAGGGGCAGTGGCCAGCGATGCGTGCGGTGGTGTGACCTGGAGCCACAACAGCACGGGCCTGAGCGACCTCTGCGGTGCCACGGGTGCCGAGACGGT
>WTID01000275.1:2014-3559 GCA_011522855.1 Flavobacteriales bacterium | reverse complement strand
GCCCAGGTGGGCGCCATCCCTCCCGCCCCCGGAGGAACCGCCGATGCCGTGCAGACCTTCTTCATCCATCCGACCACCTTCCGCGGACTGGATGTCGGGTGGAATGCGCCGTGGGATGACCCGACCATTGCGGAGATCACGGATGCGTGGCCCATGCGCCATCAGGCCAGCCTGTTCCGGTCGGTTGGCCGCGTCACCGCCCCCCGGTACCGCCAGGCCCATCTGCGCACCTTTTTCCTGCGCGGGGAAGACAGCCATGCCGCCTTGGAGCTCGCCTACGCGGATGTTCGTCGGGCCTTCCTTCGGTTCCTCCAGTCCATTGATCGGACGACCGGAATCGTCATCGCCGGCCACAGCCAGGGTTCCTACCACGGATCGCGCATCCTGCAGGAGTTCTTTGACGGCACACCCCTCCAGGCCCGGCTCATCGCCGCCTATCTCCCGGGCTACCCGATTCCGGCCGACAGCCTGATCGACATTCCCTTTGCCGACCGGGAAGCCCACGTCGGCGCCGTCCACGGCTGGATGACCTTCGCCGAGGGTTTCACCCCCGAATTCCACGCGTCGCACATGAAGGAGGTCCGCATGGTCCACCCCATCCTTTGGACCGCGGAGGAGGGCGTCTGGAACCATTGGGAGGTCCACGGCGGCATCGTGAACCGGAAATTCAAGCTTCGCCACGAGCGCTCACTCTCGGGCGCCCTCCACGAGGGCATGCTGTGGATCAAACCACTCCGCGTGCTCGGGGCGGCTCTGTTCGCAATGAAAAACTGGCATGTGGCCGACTACAACCTCTTCTGGGAGAACATCCGCCTCAACCTGACGCGCCAGGTCGAGCTCTTTGGCTTTGCGGACCGCAGAAGCCGGGAACTGCCTTGAAATCCGTATTTTAGAGTACAGTCACCTGATTATTGGCTGTTTCACCCTGATGCGCGCGCTCCTTCTCCCTCTCTTCGCCCTCCTCACTGGCACGCTGTCCGCGCAGGACACCCTGCAAGTCAATTGGGCCGGAAGCCTCGCAGGCAACGAATCGGCCTCGGTGGACCTGACGGCCGGTTGCAGCCTGGATGCGTTCGAGATCAGCCTGGACATCGTGGCGCCCGGAAGCAATTGGGCGGGCGACATGGCGATTGCGGTGACGGCCCCCAACGGAAACCGGTTCGAGTACGGCGGCTACAACACGGGCTTCGGCTACGTGGACGCCGGAAGTTGGCCCTCCTCCTGGAACACCACCGCTGACGGCAACTTCACGGCCACCGTCACCGGCCTCGACCAATACGGTCTGAGCGGTTCCGGATGCTGGCTCGTGGAAATCATGAACGCCTGGACCAGCGGAGCGGCGAGCGATTGCGTCATGGCCCTGGACCTCATCGGCCTGTGCACTTCCGGAGATTCCCCCGGCTGCACGGATGAGGGGGCACTGAACTACGATCCCTGCGCCATGCTGGACGACGGGACCTGCACCTATCCTCCGCTTTCGGCCGGCTTCACCTGGACCTCGACCTGCGGACTGCCCGAGACCGTCCAGTTCGAGGACATCAGCCT
>WTID01000275.1:0-1914 GCA_011522855.1 Flavobacteriales bacterium | reverse complement strand
GCGTTCATCACGATGTCGGATGACGACTGCGGCCTGCAGAGCCAGGTCACCCCGGTCCTCGTGTCCGGGCAGACCGTCTACATCCATGTCGAGGGCGACGGGGATTGCAATGGCGGCGCCGGTGGCGTGCCCTTTGTGGCCGAATATCTGGGTGGCATCCCGGGTTGCATGGACATCGAAGCCTGCAATTATCTGCCCATCGCCACCACCCCGGACACCTGCTACCTCTCCGGAGATCCGGAGTGTCCGAACATCGGACCCGATCTGATCATCAATGGCCCACGGGCATACAGCACCTTGGAGATGACCACGGAGAACAGCTCTGACGGTTGCATGATTGAAGAGGGATGCATCCAAGGGTATGGCACCCGGGAGATCGTGCGGTTCGACACCGAGATCGCCAACATCGGCACGGAGGACTACTTCATCGGCGCCCCGTCCGCCCAGCCCGACCAGTTCGAGTGGGATGCGTGCCACAACCACTACCACTATGAAGGGTACGCGGAGTACGCCCTCTACACCTCCGGTGGGGACCCCCTTCCGACCATCGGTTTCAAGAACGGATTCTGCGTCCTGGACCTCGGCAGCTGCAACTACGGCGGAGGCCCGCAGAAGTACACCTGCTCCAATATGGGCATCACGGCCGGTTGCCAGGACATCTACTCCCGCTATCTCGATTGCCAGTGGGTCGACATCACCGACCTCGATGCCGGCGACTACACCCTGGTCATCCGGGTGAATTGGGACTACAGTCCAGACGCCAACGGCAGCTATGAGTTGAACTACGCCAACAACGCCGTCGCCGTGTGCTTCTCCTTCGAACGGGACGCCAACGGAACGGCCATCAACTTCACCAAGACGGAGGATTGCCCCGTCCCGGTGGACTGCATCGGCCACCCCTACGGCACGGCCGAGCCGGATTGTGCCGGCAACTGTCCGGGCTTCCTGACGAAGGGCGACCTCGATCAGGACGGAGAGGTGGATGCCGATGACCCGCTTCTCTACGCCGACTTGCTGGCCGACGGGGTGAGCACGGACGCCCCGTGCATCGACCTGAACGGCGACGGAGGGCTGTCCGTGACGGATGTGGCCCTGGCGGCGGATTGCGCCCACTACGGACACAACCACCTCGGCGACAACGGGGTCGAGAACCACTGCGACTGGAACGGCCCCTTGACGGTGCCCGACGAGAGCGTGCAGTTCTCCCTGGTGTTGCCTCACGAGGATTCAAGCTACGTGGACGTCTACGTGCACAACCCCGACACCTGGCTCAGCGGATGGTCGCTGAATCTCGATGGGGCGGAATTCACCTCCCTGACACCGCTGTTCGACACCACGGGCTACCAGCATCTGTTCCACCTCTCTTCGGATGGATTTGCCTTCGGGGTGGCCCTCGAGGACAGCCTCATCCACAAGAGCACCCTGCCCCAGGCACTCGTCCGGATCCACTTCTCGAATCCTGTCGGGGATCTCTGCTTGCTGGACAACGCCGAAGTCACCAACCAGGACCGCCACAACGTGGAGGCCATCGGCGGCGGATGCATCACACCGGGCACCTTCTGCCTCGGGGACGTCAACGAGAACGGTCTCCGCGATGTGGGCGACCTGCTCGAAGCGCTCGGCGTCTTCGGATGCGATGCCGCCTGCGGTCCAGCCGATGTGGACGCCGACGGCATCGTGGGGGTCAACGACCTGCTGATCATGCTTGGCCTCTTCGGCCAGCCCTGTGAGTAACCTGAAAGGCACGCAGCCCGGCTTGAATCCGCCTGCACGGGGTGCGGGTTAACTTTGGGGTGCTCCATTGAAACGCGCATGGAATCCACCCAACCGAAGAACACGCAGGAAGCGGCGGCCACCCGATCGGGCCACCCGATCCGCATCGTCACCGCCGCCTCCCTCTTCGACGGCCACGAT
>WTID01000081.1:10572-14024 GCA_011522855.1 Flavobacteriales bacterium | reverse complement strand
TCGATGAATTCGCGGTCGAGGAAGGGCACGCGGGCTTCGATTCCCCAGGCCATCATGGACTTGTTGGCGCGGGCGCAATCGTATTGGTGCAGGCCGAGGACCTTGCGGACGGTCTCCTCGTGGAATTCCCGCTCGTCCGGGGCCATGTGGAAGTAGAGGTACCCGCCAAAGAGCTCGTCGGCGCCTTCGCCGCTCAGGACCATCTTGATGCCCATCGCCTTGATTTTCCGGGCCATGAGGTACATCGGAGTGGAAGCACGGATGGTGGTCACGTCGTAGGTCTCGATGTGGCGGATGACTTCGCTGAGGGCATCGAGGCCTTCCTGGATCGTAAAGTTCAACGGATGGTGTACGGTGCCGATGGCGTCTGCGACTTCCTGCGCGGCAGCGAGGTCGGGAGAGCCTTCCAGCCCGATGGAGAAGCTGTGGATGCGGGGCCACCACGCCTTCGATTGCTCGCCATCGTCGACCCGGTTTTCGGCGAGTTTCATGGCGATGGCGGCGATGACGGAACTGTCCAGGCCGCCCGAGATGAGCAGGCCGTACGGCACGTCGCCCATGAGGTGGCTGCGGACCGCGGTGGTGAGGGCCGCATTCAATTCTTCCGGACGGTACGGATGGTGGGGCAATTCGCCGTCCATCCAAGTGCGCTGGTAGAAGGCGGTGGGCTCAGCCTCAGAGGAGGTCCAGACCTGGCCAGGAGGAAAGACGCGCACGTCGTCACAGGTGTCCATCAGGGCCTTCATCTCGGAAGCGACCCAGATGCGCCCGTGTTCGTCGGTGCCATGGTACAGGGGAATGATGCCGATGGGGTCCCGGGCGATGATCCAGCTGGCGTCGCGGGGATCGAAGAGCACGAAGGCATACATGCCGGAGAGGTGCTGGACGAGGTCGCGCCCGTGCTTGCGGTACAGGGCCAGGATCACCTCGCAGTCGCTGCCGGATTGGAAGGGGTAATCGCCGCAGGGGCCCTTCGCGCCTCCTTGCTTGAGATTCACGTGGTTGTAGATCTCGCCGTTGACGGCGAGGACGGTGCCGGTGTCCGGGTCCACGAGCGGTTGTGCGCCACTCAGGACGTCGACGATGGCGAGCCGTTCATGGGCGACGATGGCCGCAGGGAATTCCCGGATGCCGGACCAGTCCGGCCCCCGATGTTGCTGGCATCGGGAGGCGTGGAGCACACTTTTCCGGTCGGCATCGAGGGGCGCGTTCCGGTTCAGCAGGGCGGTGATGGAGCACATGGGGGAAAGGTCGTCAATCGGAAGGGGTTCAACGGATTTCTGACCAAAGGGTTACGGCAACCTTTTCCGGGGGTGGTGGGTTTGTAATTTGCGCCACTGCACCATGCCCATGAACCGAACCGTGTTTCGCAGTCTCACCCTGATGGGCAGCCTGCTGGTTTGCCTGTCTTCCAGCGGCCAATTCACTGTGGATTCCACCCAGGACGGAACCGACAGCAACGTCGGGGATGGCAACTGCCAGACCGCTGACGGAAACTGCACGCTTCGCGCTGCGCTACAGGAGGCCGAGGCCGCCGGTGCGGCGGCGACCATCACCCTTCCCGAGGGCACGTACAATTGGGTCCTCGGACAGCTGCTCATCGATCAGGGGGACATCACGGTCAATGGAGCCGGTGCCCGGACCACCATCGTGGATGCGGCAGGCAACAGCCGCTTCTTCGAACTCGACGGCAATTCGACCCTCGTGACCTTCCGGGACATGGAATTCCGGAATGGTTTGGATTCCAACGACCCCGGCGGGGCCATCGAGACGGATGCCGACCTCTTGACCTTGGAGCGCACGGTGTTCCGCAACTGTGTCTCGGAAGACGCCTTCGGAGGCGCCATCCACAATCGCGAAGACATCGAGGTCTACGCCAGCCTGTTCATCGACTGCAAGGCCTTCGGAAACGATGGGGCCAATGGTGGTGGTGGTGGTGGTGGCAGCCTGGCCGGCGGAGGGGCCATCTGCTCCTGGTCGGGGACGAGCACGGTGCTCGAAAACTGCACCTTCGTCGGGTGCGTGGCCGAAGGCGGTCAGGGCGGCAATGCCCTGGGCGGCGGCGGCGGCGGCAATGGTGGCGATGGCATCGGATCCTTCGGTGGCGGCGGTGACGGCGGAGATGTCTCCTCCAACCAGAACAATGCAGACGCGTCCGCAGCCGGCTTCGGTGGCGGCGGTGGTGGTGGCGGAACCTACACCGGAGGTCTTTGGGGCGGTGCCCCCTCTGGCGGAGACGCCACGATCGGACTGGGCCTCGGCGGAGACGGCGGGGACGGCACGGCCACCTTCCCCGGCAGTGGTGGAGGCGGCGGCGCCCTTGGCGGTGGCCTGTTCATGCGCTCGGGCACGGCAGCGGTGCGCCACTGCACCTTCAACGGAAACTCCGCCATCGGTGGCCTCGCTGGAACGGGAGGCCAGGAGGGGGAGCCCGGAGAGGGCCGCGGCGGTGCCATCGGATGCTATGATGGCGAGCTTTCCCTGGACAACACCATCCTGTATGGCAACCCCGGCGGCACGACCGGGGGCAACGAAGACCTCTACCATTTCCTCGGCGATGAGGTCGTGGCCACGGTGGGACACAACATCATCGGCGTGGTCGATGCGGACATCGAATTCAATGCCGCCGTGGTCGGAAACCAGATCGGGGTGGACCCCGTGTTGCTGCCCTTTGGGGATTACGGCGGTCCGACGGATGCCTTCATGATCAGTGCCTGTGAGCCATTGAGTCCGGCCTTGGATGCCGGTGCCGCAGTGGGTGTGACGGAAGACCAGCGAGGCGAGCCGCGCGACGCCAATCCCGACATCGGGGCCATTGAGGGACCGGCCCAGGTCGACCTCGACCCCATTGCGGATCAGGTCTGTCCGGGCGAGACCATTGAGGTCACCCTGACTTGGCCGGAGGCGACCACGACCTGGCCCGATGGAACCGAAGGCGACACGTGGGACGCCCCCGAAGTCTCCGGTTTGGCCATCGTGACCACGGCGGAAGGCTGTGAGGAGGAGGTGCCGGTCGACGTGACCACCGTGGCCATCGTGGCCCCGGACCTCGGCCCGGATGTGACGGTGTGTCCCGGGCAGTCCGTTCAGCTCGATGCCGGCAATCCCGGGGCCCAATACTCCTGGACGACCGGTGGATTTGCCCAGACCGAGCTGGTGCTCGACTCGGGCCTCGTGGAGGTCACGGTGAATTTGCAGGGCTGTTCCGAGACCGGGTCCATGCAGGTCAACTGGTTTGCCGATTACCCGCTCCAACTTGGCACGGACGTGGTCCTCTGCGAAGGCGAGACGGTGACCCTCAATGCGGACAACCCGAATTGGCAGGGCCTTCCCCCGGATTTCCAGTGGCAGGGCGGACCGGCCGACAATGAATTCGAAGTCGCCACGACGGGTCTCTACACCGTGACCGCCACCCTCAATGGGTGCGTGACCACGGACAACATCACGGTCAC
>WTID01000081.1:0-10472 GCA_011522855.1 Flavobacteriales bacterium | reverse complement strand
GGGGACAGCGTGCTGCTCCTCGCGGCCTTCGGTGCGGCGAACTACGAGTGGCAGAACGGGGCGAGCGGCAACCAGTTGTGGGCCTCCGTGCCCGGCGTCTACACGGTCTCTTCGACCCAGGACGGGTGCACGTTCACCGACGATGTTCTGGTCACGGCCCAGCCGCTTCCGGCCTTTGACCTCGGGCTCGACCTCACGCTGTGCGAGGGGGAGACGGTGGTGCTCGAGCCCTACGTCCCTGGCGTCGATTACATCGTCTTCAACGACTCGCTCACAACACCCACTTTCGAGGTGACCGAGGCGGGAACCTACATGGCGGAGGTGGCCTCCGGTGGGTGTGTTTTCCGAGACACCATCGAGGTGGAATTCCGGCCGGTTCCGGTCTTTGAGCTCCCTGCGGATACGGTGCTTTGTCCGGGCGACGTCCTCCGCATCGACACCGGTCTCGAGGACGTGCTCGTCACGTGGAGCACGGGCGAGGTGGGAGAATCCATCGAAGTCAATCAACCCGCCGATTATGTGGCCGTCAGCCAGGTCAGCGGGTGCAGCCATGAGGACTCCATTGTCGTCAGCATTTCGGATCCCATATCCATCCAGCTGTCGGCCGACTATGAGCTCTGCCTCGGCGACTCCATGGAATTGAGCGTCCAGCAGGGCCCCAATGTCTACCCGGCGACGTACTACTGGTATGATGGGGCCTTCACGCCCTCGCGGCAGTTCAACCGCACGGGGCTGTACACGGTGCAGGTGGCCAATGTCTGCGACACGGCCGTCCACACGCTCCAGGTGCAGCAGGTCATCTGCGGGTGCGAGATGTACGTGCCGACCGCCTTCACGCCCAACAACGACGGCAAGAATGACGCTTGGCTTCCGGTCATCGACTGCGAGCCATTCAGCTACAAGGTGGTCGTCTGGGACCGCTGGGGTCGTCCGGTCTTCACCTCGACCGACATGGACGAGGTGTGGTATGGACAGGTCGAGGGCACGGAAGGCTCGAAGACCCGTGAGAGCGGGAATTCCTTTGCCATCGATGGGACCTACATGTGGGAGATTGTGATGGAGCTCCGCAACGATCGCATTCCGGAGATCATCCGCCGCAACGGGTTTGTCCAGGTCCTCCGCTGATCGCGGGGTTCAGCGCATCGCGTAGAGGCGGTCGGGAAAGTCGGTGATGATGCCGTTCACCCCGAGCTGCATGACCGCATAGAGGTCTTCTTGGCTGTTCACGGTCCACGGAATCACCCGGATTCCGGCATCTTGCAGGAACTTCACGTCCATGGCGTCGATGAGCGTCCAGTTCGGCGAGTAGATGTCCGGCTGAAAGCTCAGGCGGTCGAGCTGGGACTGCACCGAGCCTTCCGATTCAATGAGCCAGGCGGTGGTCATGTCCGGAGCCTGACGGTGCACGGCCTCCAGGGCGGCTTCAGAAAAGCTCTGGATGCAGGTGCGCTCCGCGATGCCCAGCCGCCGGACCTCGGCAATCACAAGGGAGACAAAGGTCTCGGCGTCCGGACAGAAGTCGGGTTCCAGATCGGGCCGATGCTTGATTTCCATGTTGTAACGCAGGACTCCGCCATCGAGCAGGGGGACGGTTTCGGTCACCTTGACCACGTCAGCGAGACTGGGCTTGGACACGGGCAGGGTCCGTTGGTCCGGGAAGCGGGGATGGATGCGAGAGCCGCAGTCATATCCCGCAATCTCTTCGGCGGTCATGTGATGCAGATTGTGGGTCCGTTCGTCGGCGAGCGCGATGTCCTCGCCCGAGGGTGACCCGCAGATCTCGTGGCTCATCCACGGTTCATGGCTCACGATGATGGTCCCATCGCCGGCGATGCAGAGGTCCAGCTCGAGCACGTCGGCGCCCTCCCGGATGGCCAGGACGAACCCGGGAACGGTGTTCTCGGGCAACAGGCCACGCGCGCCGCGATGCCCCTGGATTTCGAGTCGGTTTGGATCGGGTGCCATGGCGGGGGCGTCTTCGGTGGCCGGCTCTCCCTCGGGCTCAGCGCTGGGAGCCTCGGAGCATCCGGTCATCATCAGGAGTCCAATCGGAAGGGCCAGGACGTGGTGCGGTCGGAACATGGGTGGAAAATAGGGCGTGTCGTGAGCCGGTGTGCGCACCCGGGCGGTCTAATTTGGTCCGGATGGACATGGAGCGGATATCGGAAGGAGAGGACCTGCTGACGCGGGGAGATCTGGCCCGCTGGTCCGGTTTGCCCGAGCGGCATCCGCTGGTGGGGTTGTTCCACCGGTTCGGCGGATTCCGCCGGATGAATGAAGCCTTCGGTCAGCTCTCGCATTTGCAGGGCGCAGACTTCATCGACGCGGTGTTCGGCTCGTTGGGCGTCACCTTGGAATTGAGCGAGGAGGACCTCCAGCGGATTCCGGAAACCGGGCCCTTCGTTCTCGTGTCCAACCATCCGTACGGCGTGCTGGATGCGCTGGCCATCGTGCGCCAGATCCGGACGCGCCGTCCTGATTTCAAGCTGGGCGTGGACGCGGTGCTCGGCGACATGGCCCAGCTCGGGACGGAGCTGGTGGTCGTCTCGGGCGGTGAGGAGCGCAACCGGGCGCCTCGACTGTCCGGTTGGAAGGAGGCGGCGGATCACCTCGCCTCAGGGGGTGGATTCGGGGTCTTTCCTGCGGGGCGGGTGTCGAGTTTCCGCCGGTCGAAGCGCGTGGTGGCCGATGGGCGTTGGAGTGCCTCTGTGGCCGGTTGGGCTGTCAAGCAGGGCTGCCCCGTTGTTCCAGTGTACATCGATGGGGCCAACAGCCCGCTCTTTCAGCTTCTCGGCCTGATCCATCCTTCCCTGCGTTCGTTGCGGGTGGCAGCCGAATTGCGCAACAAGAAGGGCTATGTCCTTCGCATGCGCATCGGGCGGCCCATTCGCGAGCGCGATGTCGAGGGCTTCGAGGGCAATGAACAGCTGGCCCGCTTCCTGCGGGCCCGGACCTATGCGCTGGGGGCGGCCTTTGAGGTGAGACGCGAATACTTTGCGGGACTGCGCCTGCCGAAGTCTCCGGTGCCCATCGAGGACCGACAACTGCAGGAAGCCCTCGCCGCGGAGGTGGCTGAAATCGAAGGGCTGAAACTGTTTGCCCACGGCGAATTTGACATTTACCTCGCCCCGGCAACACGCATCCCGTGCTTGCTCGAGGAAATTGGCCGTTGCCGCGAGGAGACCTTCCGGGCGGTGGGCGAGGGGACCAACCGGTCGCTCGACCTCGACGAATACGACTTGTACTACCAGCACCTCATTCTGTGGGACCGCGAAGCCGGGAAACTGGCCGGTGCCTACCGCATCGGGGAGGGCTGGGTCATCATGGAGCGGTATGGCGCACGCGGATTCTACACGCATTCCCTGTTTCGGATGAGGGCCGGATTCTCGCCGGTGCTCGAGGCCTCCGTGGAACTCGGGCGGTCCTTCATCGTTCCAGAATACCAGCGTCAACGCATGCCGCTCTTCCTGCTGTGGAAGGGCATCCTGTCGGTGTTGATTCAGTCGCCGCAGGCACGCTACATCCTGGGTCCGGTGACCATCAGCAGCGACTACAAGCGGGTGTCACGCTCCCTCATCATGGAATTTGTCCGCCGCCACTACTGGGATGAGCATTGGGGCCAATTCATCCGGCCACGGAAGCGGTTTGCCTTCGAGGAGAAGCGGTTGGACACGGACGCTCTGCTCGAGGCAGCGGACGGCGATGTGAAGCGGCTCGACCGCATCCTGGCCGACATCGAACCGACCGAGGCGGTCATGCCGGTCCTGCTCAAGAAATACCTGCACCAGAATGCGCGGATCCTCGGCTTCAACCGGGACCCCAAATTCAACAATGCCCTCGACGGATTGATGCTCCTCGATGTGCGGGACCTGCCTGCCCAAACGGTCGAAAACCTCCAACGCGAGTTCGGACTCGGCTGAAGGTTCTCGGCAACAGGGAGGGACAGACTCAGTCCTGCTTCTCGAAGCGGAGGAAGAAGGCCTGGTCGGAGATGGTCTCTCCGTTGTACTCCCGGAAGTGGGCGGCTTCCAGTCGGTCGCCTTCCAGCCCAAGAATTTCCCAGTAGAGGTCGAGGGCCACGGCGTCTGAATCCTGTGGGGATGTCAGGCTGCGGATGTGCAGTACGGACTTGTCATCGTTGAAGTCCCACAGGCCTTCAAATTCCTTGGACTCCTGTTGGAAGACCACGGAACCGCCCTTGTCGAAGGTGGCGGTCATCTGCAGGTTGTCCGGGGAGAAGAAGTCGGTCCACACGACTGTGGAATCCGAGGCAGTAACCTCCTGGCTGGTCCAGCTTCCCGCGAGCCGGGCTTCCGGCGTGCGCAGGTGAAGGAAACTCTCGTTCTCGTCGTACTTCTTGCATCCGCCGAGGGCAAGGCCCATCAGGCAGGCGAGGGTGAGGGTGCGGGTCATGATCAGATCCGGTAGGAGAGGCTGATGGAGTAGGTGCGACCGCGCGTGAAGCTGTTCCAATCGTACAACTGTCCGTTGTAGAGGTGGGTCTTGCGGTCGCGGGGGTTGAGCAGGTTGCGGGCCTTGAACCCGACCCGGAGGTGGTCACCGAGCATCTTGCCCATGCTGAAGTCGAGGATGGGGGTCGGTTGTTGCATGACGTTGGGCAGGGATCCGAGCGTCACGAGGAACACCTTGGGTCCCTGCACGTTGTAGGCGATGGTGGCGTTGAATCCGGCACTGTCGTTGTTGTAGCTCAGCACCCCGTTGAGGATGTAGGGAGCTTGACCGAACAAGGGGCGCGTCTCCGTCTGCATCGGGTTCTGGGCCCGGATGGTCTCCAGTTCTGCGCGTTGGATGCGGGAGGCGGAGCGGATGAAGCTGACGTTTCCGGAAAGGGAGAGGTCCCGCCAGAACCGGGCGTCGGTGAAGTTGGAGAAGTTCTTGCGCCCTTCGAGTTCGAGTCCGACGACATTGGCGTAGGGGAGGTTGGACCAGGTCAACTCGGTGTTGACCGCTTCAAGGACGGTGTTCTGCTCGATGGGGTCCGTGAAGCGCTTGTAGAAGACGCTGGCGCTGAGGACCTCGCCGAGGTTCGGGAAGTGCTCCAGCCGCAGGTCGAGGTTGTCGATGCGGGTTTGCTGCAGTCCGGGGTTGCCCTTCAACACCTGGAGGGTTTCGAAGTCGAAGCTGCGGAACGGGGCCTTTTCCCGGAAGACGGGACGGGCCAGCGTGCGGCTGTAGGCGAAACGCAGGTTGGTGATCGTGATCGGGTCGAGCTTACCGAGAACGTAAGTGAGGTTGAGGGATGGCATCAGGTCGTCCTCACTGAGGAAGCCCCGCGTGTTGGCGATCTGGACGGGCGTCAGGTCCGTGGTGTCGAGCCCGGTCTGGATTTGCATTTCGGCCTTCTCGAACCGCAGGCCCACGTTTCCGCTCAGGCGCTCGTTGACCTTGGCGTCCATCATGGCGTAGGCCCCGAAGACGGAGAGGGTGCCCTCGTCCGTGTTGTTCAGGTCGGTGGCGAGCGTGGAGTAGATGTAGTTCTGTCCGGGGACGACGACCAGGTTGCTGTCGTTGAAGTAGGCGGTGGGGTCTCCGCCAACGGCGTTGAACTGGTTGCCCTGCTCGGCCAGCGTGAACTTGTCTTCGCTCTGGCTGCGGGTGGTCCGCACGTAGCTGACACCGGTGCTGAACTTCCCTTCCCAAGCGGAGTTGCCGAAGATGGGCTTGGAAGCGTGGAACTTGACGTCGGTCTTGTCCTCGTCCAGGCTCCGCCAGTAGCGGGAGGGAGCGGGGTAGCGCGACGGTTGAATCGTGTAGAAGCGCTCGGTCTCGGTGGGAACGGAGAGGTTGCCCACTGGGAATTCGATGCCTTCGTCGTCGAGGGTGGCCAGGGTGCCATCGATGTCGCTCGCCCAATCGCTTGTGAGTACGCCGTCGGACACGAGGTCGTCGATCTCGCCGAGGATGGCCTCGGTGGTCTGGGCGTCGTAAGCGGTTCCGTCTTCATCGTAGAAAACGGCCTGGTCAGTCAGGACCACCTCGTTGTCGACGTAGTTGTTGAAGAAGGTGCGCAGGTCGGGGGTCTGCATCTGCCCTTCGGAGCGGCTCACGGTCCAGTTGAGGGAAATCTCGTTGGCGGGCAGGTAATGCTCGCCGCGCATCTGGAACGTGTTCAGGTTGCGCGTCTGGTATCGGTGGGTCCGCTGTTGCTGGATTTCGTCCCCGTCCCGCGGGTTGATGCCTTCCTGGAAACGGGCGCTGTTGGTGCCGCTTGTGATGGTCATGCCCATCAGGGAGAGCTTGTTGAACTCGTTCAGCTTGTAGCTGAGGTTCAGCAGGGCATTCCAACGGTGGGTCTCATTGGTGCGCTCGTCCGTGTAGTAGTTCTGGACGTCGAGGGAGTCGGTGCCTTCGATGGAGCCGGCGGCCCAACGGGCGTAAACGCCGTCCTGGTAGGCGCGGGTGTTCCGGCCGTACTGCGCTCCGAAGATGTAGCCCAGCTGGCGACCGAAGAGGGAGGTTTGGTTGCCGAAGCTCAGGGAGTGCTTCATGTCCATGGCGGCCCGGCGGGTCACGTGCTCCCAGGTGTTGCCGAAGCTCTGTCCGATGTCGGTGAGGTCCTGGTTGGCGGCGATGGAGGCGGGAATGCCCGCATTGAAATACAGCGAGTCGGAGAAGGCCGGTCCCCATTGGTCGGTGTACCCGAGGCAGTCGAGAATGCAGTTGCGGTCCGACAGGTTGGCGATGTCGCCGAGGCTGCCGAGGCCGCAGCCGGTGAGGCAGTCGTTGACCTCGTCCTGGCTGACTCCATCCTGATCGAGCAGGTACTGGATTTGGTCCCCGAAGGAGACGTTGACCAGTGTGGGCCAATCGTCTGCGGTCCGGCCGTCCACGAGGGAGGGCAAGGCGCGCGCGCCATCGTCGTACCCGAGCCAATCGGTGCTGCTGCGTTCGCTCGAGATGACGTCCCGGCCGGTGGTGTTCGTGTTCCATCCGAGGCTCGAGCTGTAGTTGAAGGAGAAGTCCTCTGGGAAATCCTTGGTCTCCACGGAGATGTAGGCGCCGGCCCAATCGGAGGGAAGGTTGGCCGTTTGGGTCTTGACCACCATCAGGTTGTCCACGAGGTTGGTCGGGAACAGGTCCATTTCGATGGTGTTTCGGCGCGGGTCGATGGAGGGGACCTCGGCCCCGTTGAGCGTGGTCTTCAGGTACCGGTCGGACAGGCCGCGGACGAAGACGAAGTTGCCCACGGTGGAGACGCCGGAGATGCGCTTCATGGCGCTGGCCGCATTGCTGTCCCCGGTGCGCTTGATCTGTTGGCTGGAGATGTAGTCGATGCTGGACGCCGACTTTTTCTTGATGTTCTCCATGTAGACGTCCCGGGTCCGGTCCACCTTGGCCACGACCTCGGCAGCCTGCTCGATGACGAAGGTCTCCGGGAGCAGGTTGAAGTTGACGATGACCACCTCGTCTCCGGTGATGGTGACGGATTCGGTGACCGGAGTGCATCCGATGAAGCGGCCCGTCACGCTGTAGGTTCCGGGAGCCAGGCCGGTCAGGTTGAAATTGCCGTCGAGGTCGGCCATGGCACCCATGGTCGTTCCTTCTACGAAGGCGCTGGCGCCAATGAGCGATTCACCGGTTTGTCCGTCCGTGATCTTGCCCCGGATGGTGCCTTGGGCGGCGACCAGAAAGGGGAGGGCACACAGGAGGAATGCGAGCAGTTTGCGCATGGTCTCAGGTTCTACCCACAAAGGGACGGCAGAGGCCCGTCAGCGCTGTTACCCCAATGTTATTGTAGTGCTGTACTTGGGTTACAGCTTGGAGTCAAGTGCCTGATAAACAAGGAGAAATGCCCGAGGTCACGCCGGGTCAAAATCCGTCGATCCACAGGCATTGGAGGCTGCCGAGAAGCAGGGTCAACAGGGTCGCGGTGGAGACCCGGTCCCACCGCGTTTCGGACCCCATCAACAGCATGAGGGACCAGCTCCAGCCCACTGCCGGAATGGACCACTTGAGGCGGGAGACCGGCCCGGTTTCCAGATTCATGGTCGACAGGGCCGTGCCGTAGGCCAATCCGATGAGCAACAGCAGGGCGAGGCAGGTCCAGCGGGTGGTCCGGGTGCCGAAGCGGGCGGGAAAGGTGGTTTTGCCTGCCGCCAGGTCGCCTTCGATGTCCTGTGCATCCTTGGCGATTTCCCTGACCATGGCGATGCCGGATGCCATGCCCCCGTATGCCAACATGCCCAGCCAAAGGGTCTGCTCCGACGAGGAGCCGACGGGGTGGAAAGGCGATTCCAGGACGCCGAGCCACAAGGGGACCAGTCCGATGAGTCCGGCGACGACCCCGTTCCCGACCAGCGGGATGGCTTTCCACCGGGCGCTGTACATCCAGAGCAGGAACGCGACGCCGAGGGCCATCAGCAGCGGGGTCCAGCTTCCCAATGCGAGAGACAGGTGTCCCGCGAGCCCCAGGGCGATGAGGTTGAATGTCGGGTGGGCGAGGATGAGCACCCTCCGCTTGACCGTCCGGTCGACGATGGCGCGGTCGGGGCGGTTGATTCGATCCTCGACCACATCGAAGTAGGCGTTGATCCAGTTTCCGGCGGCCATCAGCAGCACGACCACCCCCATGCCCTCTAGGAAGAGTGGCCACGGGAGGGAGGTGAACTCGCCGTCCGTGCCCCACCGTGCCATCCACCCGAAGCGCAGGAGGGCCAACGTTCCCGCCGCATAAAGCAGGTTCAGTGGCCGCGCCAACCGGATGAGGCCGCGGAGGTTGCCGCGTTTGCTCGACAGGGAGGAGCGGTCGGCGGCCATGGTCAGTCGAGGGAGGGGGCGTCGATGAGTTGGGTCCGTTGCCCCAAGGTCCGCGCGTAGTTGAACCCGCCGTGGATGGCGTGAGCGCCCGCGCGGCCGCTGATGTCCATGGCGAGGTAGCCGACCTGCAGGTCTTCGACGGGCATGCGGGCCGCGATGCGTTGCGTGGCCTCGAGGCAGGCTTCGGCCGGGGAGGCGCCCTGGCGCATCAGCTCGACCACCAAGAAGGAGCCCAACGTCTTCATCACGGCCTCCCCGAGTCCGGTGGCCGTGCAAGCGCCGACTTCATTGTCCACGAACAATCCCGCCCCGATGATGGGGCTGTCGCCCACCCGTCCGCGAAGCTTGAACGCGAGGCCACTGGTGGTGCAGGCTCCCGCCAGGTTTCCTTCAAGGTCTTGGGCGAGCATGCCGATGGTGTCGTGGTTCTCGATGTTGATGATGGGTTTGTATTCGGCGCTCTGCTTCCACTCCTCCCAAGCCTTGCGGCTGTCCTCGGTGAGGAGATCCCGGGTCTTGAATCCTTTGGCGATGGCGAAGTCCCGGGCGCCCTCTCCGGCAAGCAGCACGTGGGGGGTGTCCTCCATGACGGCCCGCGCCACCCGAACCGGGTGTTCGATGTCTTCGAGGAAGCAGACCCCGCCTGCATCCCCGGCCGCATTCATGACGCAGGCGTCGAGGGTCACCTTGCCATCGCGGTCCGGTCGACCGCCCAGCCCCACACTGGTTCCGGTGGGGTCGCTTTCGACCACCGCGGTGCCTTCCACGACGGCGTCCAATGCGGTCCCGCCCGCCTCCATCTGGCGCCAGCCTTCTTCATTGGAGGCGATGCCGTGGTTCCACGTGGCCAGCATGTGGCCACCCTTGAAGCGGGCACCGGAGGGGAGTGGCTGGGAAATGGGCGATGCGGTGGGTTCGGCTGCACGGAGCAAGCGGGCAGGGTCCAGACCGAGGACAGCGGCCATGGCGGCCGCCCGGCGAAGGAAGGTGCGTCTGGGGAGCATGCCCCCAAGTTACGCGCGTCGAGGCAGGAGCAGGAGAGGCAGCACCGCGAGGTCGACCACCACGGCAAAGCACAAGGTCAAGGAGACAAGCAGACCGATGTGGAATGTGCCTTCGAAGCTGCTCAGCATGAGGGTGGCGAAGCCGCCGCACAGGATGATGGACGTGATGATGATGGCCTTTCCCGTGGCGAGGAAGGTTCGCCTCAGCGCCCAGAGTGGTTGGCGTCCCTGCTGGAGCAGGATGCGGTATTTGGCGAGGAAATGCAGGGTGTCGTCGACGGCAATGCCGAAGGCGATGGTGAAGATGATGGAGGTCGACACCTTCAGGTCGATGTCCAACGCGCCCATGAATCCCGCGATGAACAGGAGGGGCAGCACGTTGGGCACGAGGGAGATCAGGGTCATGCGCAGGCTGCGGAACAACAGGCCCACGATGAGGGCGACGATGCCGAAGGCGATGAGCAGGCCCAGCACCATGTCGGAGGCGAGGAAGCGGTTATTCAGATCGATGAGGTTGGCCGTACCGGTGACTTCGACAGTGAAGGGCGGAGTCTCGAACGTGTCTTCGAGGTGGGCGTTGACCCGCTTGAGGAACCGTTCATTCCGGGTGGCCAGCACCTTGGCGCCGAGGTCGGCGGTCTTGGCGGTGATGCGCGCAAGGCCGAGGTCATCCCGGACTGCGGTGCTCCA
>WTID01000070.1 GCA_011522855.1 Flavobacteriales bacterium | reverse complement strand
CAATTCAATCTCGCCCATCAGCACACCCCACGGGTTCCAGACCTCGGGCATGGCGCCCACGAAGGCGTCATCGGCTTTGGACCGGCAGGAGACCAGGCAGCGCAAGAAGGTGGACAAGGCGTCTTGGATGCGATCGACGGACGGGGTCGGATCGCCGAAGGCGGCCTCGAACAAGGGGGCATAGTAATCGAGCTGTTCGAGCCGGAGCATCAGGTCCTCCAGGCTGCGGAAGCCCATCTCCACGTGGTTTTCCAGTGGCATGGTGACCTGGGTGGTCAGGTCGTTGGCGCGGCCATCCCAGAAGTAGGCGAATTGGGCGCCGGGATTGGCGAGATGGCTGGCGTTGCGGTCGGTCAGCTCTTCCCGGAGGCCTTGGCTGAGCGCGCGCGGCTCGGCAAACCCGTGGGACTGATGGTGGCAGCTGCTGCAGCTGACGGCGCCGTTCTGGCTGAGCATCCGATCGTGGAAGAGGACCCGGCCCAATTGGGCGCGTTCGTCGTGTTGGGGGGCTTCCGCAACCGGCTGTTGGACTTGGAAAATGGGGGCCATCTCGGTCCGGTAATCCGGTGTGACCTCGGGGAGGGCCGGCACGGCCGGCCCCGTTTCCGTGGCCTTGGAACACGCGACAAGAATCACGGCGCACAGGGCGGTCGCCAAGACGGCGCTCGGGCTCAGGTTGTATTTCAGTTCCATGGCATCAAGATAACCGGAGCGGGATGGACGGCGTTGCACCGGTCACAAATCGAGAACCAGCAGAAGTTGGAGCGGGGGGGTCAACCGGGCGTTCCATCCGCTGTCGATTTCTTCAAAGTTGCCGCCGAAGCTGTCGCTGACCCGGGTGATTTCGCTCACGTAGACGCCGTCCATCCGCGCTTCGGTCACGAGGTGGAACCCGTCGGTGATGCGGCACTGGATGCCGAGGACGCCGCTCAGGCCCGATTCGACCGTCGTGGTGGTGTTGGTCGATTGAAAGTCGAGGTTGGAGGATTCGGTCCCGACGTGGTCGCTTTCGATGAGCAGGTCGACGCCCAGGTGGATCCAGCAGGGGCGGTCCACATCCGGCTCTCCGACCCGCCACCGTCGCCCAGCCCGGAGATCCATCCGCCGATTCGTGGTGGTGATGGTGGTGCCGAAGCTGTCCTGGCTTTCCTGCCCCAGGTCGAATCCGATCAGGGAGCGCCAACCATTGCCTGTCGTGCTCGAACTCCAGCCCACAGCGAAGGAGAGGTCCTGGGCATCGTCGGCGCCGAAGAGATTGCGCGTCATGGGCACGATGTCGACCCAGGCGCCGTGTTGGGCGAACCCATTGGACTGAAGGGTCAGGGAAAGGGCGAGCAGGGCGACGGAGCGGATTGGACTGGGCATGGGCCGCAAGCTAACGCCCACAAGGCGGGGACGGTCGGGCGTGAACCCGAGGTCGAAGGGGGGCGGGGGCCACACACCTTGCCCTCGTTTTCGTTTCAAACCCAACACACCCACACGCATGAATGCACTGCGCAACCGCGTCCTGCTGATCGGACGCCTCGGTCAGGATCCCGAACGGATCGAATTCGATGGAGACAAGGTCAAGGCCAATCTCCGACTGGCCACCAACGAGGTCTACCGCAACGCCCAAGGCGAGAAGACCGAGACCACCCAATGGCACAACGTCATTGCCTGGGGCCAGCTCGCCGACATCATGACCCAATACCTCTCGAAGGGCAGCGAGGTGGCCATCGAGGGCCGGCTGGTCTACCGCCAGTATGAGGACAAGACGGGCCAACAGAGGGTGGCTGCGGAGATCGTCACGCAGGAAATGCTGATGCTCGACCGCGTGCCGCAGGACGCCTGACCGGTCCAACGGGGTCCACGGACGGCGGGAGAATGCATTGTTCACCCGCCGTCCGGACCTTAAATTCGCGGAAGGCAAATCGGCCGTAATGACTCGGCCCGAACGCACCACTTCATGGCCCAAAACGGAATCCTCCAGTCCTCGCTCGCCAAGAAATACGCCATGGCGGCCACCGGACTTTTCCTCTGCCTCTTCCTGGTCGGACACCTGGCAGGCAACCTCCAGCTGCTCACGGCAGCCTCGGATGGGGGACGTCAATTCAACGAATACGCCAAGTTCATGACCACCTTCCCGGCGGTCAAGGTGCTGTCCTACCTCACCTACTTCTCCGTCCTCTTCCACCTCGTGGACGGTGTGGTTCTCTCCCTGCAGAACCGCAAGGCCCGCCCTGTGCGTTATGCCATGGAGCGTGCCTCCACCAATGCCGGATGGTCGAGCCGCAACATGATGCTGCTTGGCACCATCGTGCTCGTCTTCCTGGTGACACACATGCAGAACTTCTGGTGGCAGATGCACTTCGGGGAGGTGGCCATGATTGACTACGATGGCGAGTCCGTGAAGGACCTCTACACCGTGGTGGCGGCCTTCTTCAACCCGGAGATGAACCGCTGGGCCCTGCCCGCCATCGGCCTGTACCTGCTCGGCCAGTTCGCCCTGGGCTTCCACCTCTGGCACGGCTTCTCGAGTGGTTTCCAGTCCATTGGCTTGCGCCATCCGCGGTACACCACCATCATCAGCGGCCTCGGCAAGGCCTTCAGTGTGCTGGTGCCCGTGTTGTTCTCGGCCATCGTCGTGTTCATGTACATCACCCAGGCCTGACGGTCAGAATCGAAGAAGAGATGACGGAGATGCCCAAGCACAGTGTCGCGCTCGACGCCAAGATTCCGGAGGGAGACCTGGCGGACAAGTGGACCAACCACAAGAACAGCATCCGGCTGGTGAACCCGGCCAACAAGCGCCTCATCGACGTGATCGTCGTCGGCACGGGTTTGGCCGGCAGCTCGGCCGCCGCCTCACTCGCCGAGATGGGGTACAACGTGAAGGCGTTCTGCTTCCAGGACAGCCCGCGCCGCGCCCACTCGATCGCCGCCCAGGGCGGCATCAATGCGGCCAAGAACTACCAGAACGACGGGGACTCGGTCTACCGCCTGTTCTACGACACGATCAAGGGGGGCGACTACCGGAGCCGGGAGGCCAACGTGTACCGCCTCGCCGAGGTCAGCACCAACATCATCGACCAGTGCGTTGCGCAGGGTGTCCCGTTCGCCCGGGAGTACGGTGGTCTGCTGGACAACCGTTCGTTTGGCGGTGTCCAGGTGAGCCGGACGTTCTATGCCAAGGGCCAGACAGGACAGCAGCTCCTGCTCGGTGCCTACAGTGCCCTGAGCCGCCAGATTTCCAAGGGCAAGGTCACCATGTACAACCGGCATGAGCTCATGGATGTGGTCGTGGTCGACGGCAAGGCCCGGGGCATCATTGCCCGCAACCTGACGACCGGTGAGATTGAGCGTCACGGTGCCCACGCGGTGGTTCTGTGTAGCGGGGGCTACGGCAATGTGTTCTTCCTGAGCACCAACGCCATGGGCTCCAATGTGTCCGCCGCTTGGAAGGCCCACAAGAAGGGTGCCTACATGGCGAACCCCTCCTACACGCAGATCCACCCGACCTGCATCCCGGTCAGCGGTCACTACCAGTCCAAGCTGACGCTGATGTCCGAATCGCTCCGGAACGACGGCCGCATCTGGGT
>WTID01000056.1 GCA_011522855.1 Flavobacteriales bacterium | reverse complement strand
CCGCCCGGCCAATCGGTTGAGAACCAGCCAATCGCGCGCCACACTTCCTTGACTTCGCCCGGCTCGATGGAGTAGGACGCGAAGCCCGGATTGTTGGAGACCATCCAGAGGTCCCCTTCCAGGTCCATGCGATTCTCGACCCGTTTGAAGAGGAGTCCGTCCTCCTTCGTGGCCACGATGTATGGCCTTCCGCTGCCCACGTCCGCCAATCGCTCGATGTAGGTGCACAGGATCCACGATCCACTGGGGATGGGAAGCATGCTGTCGCCTTCGATCTGGAAGAAGCGGAGGGTGCGGTCCCGGGGCACACCGGGCAGGGGCAGGTCGAAGGTGGGCAGGGCGGCGACCCATTCCGGATCCCCGAAGCCTTCTGCGTAGCCTGCGGCGGCCTTGGTGCTCACAGCCGTGATGCGCTCCCGGTCCGATTCCCGGTCGACGGGCACCGGCAGGACGCGCAGGTCCTGTTCCATGGGATGGGATGCGCCGCCCAGCACGAGGGTGTCGAGGGAGACGTCGAGGGTGTGGGCCAACCGGACCAGCACGCCGAGTCGGGGTTCGGCCCGGCCTTCTTCGTACGCGCCGAGTGCGGTGCGCTTGAGCCCCGCCTTTTCGGCCAGGTCGGATTGCGTCCACCCACGCTCCTTGCGCAGGGCTTTCAGCTGGGAACCGATCCGTGTGGACTCCGGCATGTCAGGTGCTGGCCACGACGGATTGGACCACGTCGAGTTTGGACGTGAGCAGGCGCTCGATGCCGTCCTTGAGCGTGGCGGTGGAAGAAGGACATCCGGCACAGGCACCGCGGAGGCGGACATGGACCGTGCCGTCGATGAACGCGCGGAAGTCGATGGCGCCGCCATCGGCCTCGACGGCCGGCCGAACGAATTCCTCGAGCAGGGCGGCAATGGCCTCGTCGTGTTCGGTCGGGACGATGTCGTCATCGGCCAGGGCCACGACGGGCTCTCCCGCGGTGGGGGTGGCCTCCGGCATGGGGCTGACCGCCTTGGGGGGCGGAACCTTTTCCACGGCGACGGGGTGTTCGGTGAGCCACTGCTGGATGTACTCGCGCATTTGCATGGCGATCATCTCCCAGCCAATCGTGTCGTCCTTGGTGACGGAGACGAAGCTGCCGCTGATGAAGACCCCGGTGACGAAGGGGAAGTTGAAGAGTTCCTCGGCGAAGGAGGAATGGCCGGCGCAGTCGGCCTTGGAGGTGAATTCGGCTTGGGCATTGCCCTCGATGAGGGGGCGGTCCGCCACGAACTTCATGACCTCCGGGTTCGGGGTCATTTCCGCATAGACACTGGTCGGCGTGTTCATGGAGCGAATATCGAACAGCAGGACGTTCCCCGCCCATGTCCGTCCTTGGGCAGAGTCCGCTTCGACCCGATATCTTGCTCCTTCCGAAACCGCGACTTCGATTCCCATGCTTCGATTCCTTTCCATTTCCCTTCTGACCCTCGCCTTTGGGGGTGTCCTGGCCCAGTCCGGCTCCACCTTTCCGGTGAACGGCACGCCTGATGCTCGTGTCGAGCTTCACGTCTATGAGGGCGCCCGCATCCACACCGAAGCCGGTCCGGTCATCTCGGAGGGCCACGTGGTGGTCCGCCGTGGCCGCATCGAGGCGGTCGGGGCCGGGGCGTATTCCACGACGGAGCCGGCGGTCCGGCACGACGTTTCGGGCCATGAGATCTATCCCGCGTTCGTCGACCTCTACTCGGGCTGGGGCCTCAAGCGCGGAGAGCGTGCCCGCTGGGACGGCAAGCCGCACGATGAGCGGGAGGACTCCAAGGCGGCACTCGGTTGGAACAGCGCCCTGCATCCCGAATTCGACGCGGCCCAGGCCTTCGTTCCGGACGGCAAGAAGGTGGGACAGTACCGCAACGCCGGATTTGGCGCCGTCCTGACCCACCGTCGGGATGGCCTCGTTCGAGGCTCGGCCACCTTGGTCGCCTTGTCCGATGACGCGCATGACGCCGTGCTCGAACCCCGTGTGGCGGCGTGGCACAGCTTCTCCAAGGGCTCCTCTGCCCAGTCCTACCCCAGCTCCCTCATGGGCAGCATCGCCCTGCTTCGCCAGACCTTCTGCGATGCGGACTGGTACGGTCAGTTCGAGGCTCCTGAGGAGCGCAACCTCTCCCTCGAGGCGTTCAACGCGGCGGCCGACTTGCCCCACTTTTTCGAGGCCGGGGACTGGCGCGACATCCTGCGGGCGGACCTGATCGGTGACGAGTTCGGAATGCAGTACGCCTTCCTCGGTGGGGGCGACACCTACCGCCGGCTCGACGAGGTGGCGGCGTCGGGTGGTGCGGTGATCGTGCCGCTCGATTTCCCCTCGGCCATCGACGTGTCGGATCCCTATCTGGCGCGCCTCGTTTCGTTGGAGGAGATGAAGCATTGGGAAATGGCCCCCCTCAACCCCGGTATGGTGGCGGCGGCCGGCATTCCGATGGCGCTCACGATGCACGGCGTCGACAAGGGGAAGGATTTCCTCGTCAACCTGCGCAAGGCGGTCGATCACGGCCTGTCCGCAGAGGCGGCCCTGTCTGCCTTGACGTCCGTGCCCGCCGACATGATCGGGGCCGGGGACAGGGTGGGCCGTCTGGTGCCCGGCATGGAGGCCAACTTCATCCTCGCGGATGGTCCGCTCTTCGAGTCGGGCACGGCCCTGCGGGCGACGGTGGTTCAGGGAGTCCGCCACGACATCGACACCGAACCGGAGGCCGATGTGGCCGGGCGGTACAGCCTCAACCTCGATGGCCGGGACCTCGTCCTCGAGCTGAAGAACGGAGACAAGGGGCCTCGCGGATCGTGGTGGCCCGTGGGGACCGCTGAGGAGGAGATTGACTCGCTGGCCGGCAAGGCCAAGGTGAGCCTCGACGGTCGCGACCTGGTCCTGCGCCTGCTCGATGACGAAGCTGGCGCCTACCGCCTGGTGGGCAATGTCTACGAGGGCAGCCGCATCATCGAAGGCCGCGGGGAGCGACCGGACGGCACCTGGATTGAATGGGCCGCCCTGCGCCAGGGCGATGCGGAACGGAAGAAGCCCCAAGCGGAAGCCGATGCGATCGCGGACGCGGAGTCTGACGGATCGGACGAGGCGGTGGCCGCGGTGGACGTCGAGGAAGAGCCGGTGGGACCAGGGCCGGTGACGTATCCGTTCACCGCGTATGGCCGCACCCAGTTGCCGGAGCAGGGGTCGTGGCATTTCATCGGGGCGACGGTCTGGACCTGCGGGCCGGAAGGCAAAATCGAAAACGGGGAGGTGATTGTGCACCGAGGCCGCATCGCAGCCGTCGGCCAGACGCTGGACCCGGCCGAGGTCTTCGGCAAGATGGTCCCCAAATTGACCCGGATTGACGCCAAGGGCAAGCACATCACGCCCGGCATCCTGGATGAGCACACTCACATTGCGGCCAGCCGTGGCATCAATGAGGGCACCCAGGCGTCGAGCGCTGAGGTGAGCATCGGCACGGTGGTGAACAGCGAGGACGTCAACATCTACCGCCACCTCGCGGGCGGGGTGACTGCGGGCCAGATCCTGCACGGTTCGGCCAACCCCATCGGCGGTCAGAGCGGCATCATCAAGTTCCGTTGGGGCATGACCCCGGAGGAGA
>WTID01000216.1:1941-3615 GCA_011522855.1 Flavobacteriales bacterium | reverse complement strand
GATTCCGCGACCTCCAGCCCGAAGCGGTAGTTCTTGATCGGGTGGATGCGCCCGACGCTCAGGATGCGCAGGGTGCGAGGTTCTCGCGTGAGGGGGGCGGGGTCGAACGGGACCGGCAGGTTGAGGGCCACATCCACCGTCGCGTCGGGGAACCACGCCCGGATTTCGTCGGCTTCCTGCTCCGTGCTGGCGTGCCACCGGATGGTGCGATAGGCACCGGTCAGTTTCTGCATCCACAGCCAGCCTCGCTTGCGCCATGGCTTGACGGAGAGGGCTCCGGCCCCGAGCATGCCCCGAGGGGCGAGGGTCGTGGGGATGCCCATGTCGCGGGCGATCCGCCAGGGAAGCCGGCTGAAGGGACCGCTGTACAGGCTGTTCAGGTAGAGTCGGTCCGGCTGGACTTCTCGGAGGAGCGCCGCCCAGCGGCTGGCCGTCCACTGTGCCTGAGGGAGATACAGAATGGAGGCTTTGCCGTGCGGTTGCCATTGGTCCATCTCCACCGGCAGCGGGTCCGCTGCACCGAGGTCGCGGTCGCCACACACGATGCGGAAGTCGAGGTCGTCTCCAAGGGCCTCCACCAGGTTGGCCACGCTCCGGATGGGGCCACCGGCCCGATAGGCGGGCAGGTACCAATCGATGGCGACGAGCACCACGGGGCGGGGGTCAGGAGAGGCCATGTCGATCAATCCATTGTCCCAGGGCGACCAAGGTCCACACGCGAGACCACGTGGTGCGTCCGCTGAGGAATTCGTCCCAAAGGGCTGTCGCGGCGCCCGCGTGGAGCAGGCCGCGCTGGACAAGGGCGTCGAGCCCGGCGTGGCAGGTCGCTTCCAGCGGCCCATTCATCCAGACTTCCCAGGGGAGGGTGAAGCCCATCTTCGGTCGGTCGATGATTTCCCGGGGGAGGCGGTCGCCGAGGGCGGCGGTCAACAGTGCTTTCGGGGTGTGCGGGAATTTGACCGGATCGCCGATGGCCAGCGCCGTCTCCACGAGCCGGTGGTCGAGGAAGGGCACGCGCACCTCGAGGGCATGGGCCATCGACATCTGGTCGGTGTCCCGAAGGAGCACGTGTTGCATGTAGGTGTGCATTTCCGCCAAGCTGATGCGGCTGAGCACGGGCAGGTCGCGGGCCGGGGCGTGGTCGAGCACCTGCCGGCACCAAGTGGCGACGCTGTCGGGGGTGGTGGCCAACGGGGTCGCCTTCCGGATGTCCGGCTCCAGCAGGACGCGCCGGCTGATGGGGTAGGTCGAGGTCGGGTCCAGCCGGTCGCCGGCGAGGAGGGTGGCGAATTTGTCCGCCGCCACGCCGGGTCGGGCCGCACGGTAGGCGGCGCCGGCAAGCTTCCGAAGGCCGCGTGGCCAGGCCATGGCCCACCGCTTGTCGAGGAGGTCCGCGGTGCGCCGAAAGACGGGGTAGCCGGCAAACAGCTCATCTCCGCCCAGTCCACTGAGCGCCACCGTCAGGCCGGCCTTCTTCGTCGCCTGGGAGACCACGTACGTGTTGGGGCCATCGCCGCTCGGGTGGTCGGTTGCGGCCAACGCGTCGGGCACGGATTCGAGGAAATCGTCCGCTGAGAGGCGGATTTCGTGGTGGTCCGTGTTGTACCGTCCCGCGATCATCCGGGCAAACCGGCTTTCGTCGAATTCGTCCTCGTGGAAGGCGACGTTGAAGGT
>WTID01000216.1:0-1841 GCA_011522855.1 Flavobacteriales bacterium | reverse complement strand
GGCAGCATCTCCACGCCCTCGATGAGGGTGTCCGGACCGTGGACGGTCTGGTAACGCAGGAAATCGATCACAGAGGCCCGGTCCAGGCGGCGTTCGACCCGGTCCGAGGCGAGGAGCGCCCGGATCTCGCTCGCCCAGAGCAGCCCGTCGTCGGAGGCGTGCAGGTAGAGTGGCTTGATGCCCATCCGGTCCCGGGCGAGCAGCAGCCGTTCCTCGTCACAGTCCCACAGCGCCAGGGCGAACATGCCGTTGAAGCGGTCCAGCGCAGCCACGCCCCACTCGCGGAGGGCGGCCAGCACCACCTCGGTGTCGCCGGTCGTCTTGAACGGGTAGTCCAGCTCCTCCCGCAGCTCGGCGTAGTTGTACACCTCGCCGTTGAACGCAATCACGTACCGTCCACACCAGCTGGTCATGGGTTGGTTGGCGGTGTCGGAGGTGTCGAGGATGCTCAGGCGCCGGTGGCCGAGCACGATGGAGCGGTCATCGGTCCAATGCCCTTCGGCGTCGGGACCGCGGTGGGCGAGGGCGGCCGTCATGCGGTGCGTGGCGGCCCACGCCGCTCCGTCCGCTTTGCCGTGGATGCCCGTGATGCCGCACATGCCGGATCAGTCTTCGTCTTCGTCGCCGTAGCGCATGTCTCCGTAGCCGTAGCCTCCGTAGCCCGTGTAGCTCCCGTACCCGCCGTATCCGTATCCATAGCTGTACAGGTAGCGGTACGCGTATTTGGAAGCGTAATACCGCCAACGGGTGGGGACGATGCCGTTGAGCACCATGCTCACGTGGCCGATGCTGTTCTGCTCGAGAAGGTCCTCCAATTGCCGCATGCCGCGGGCGTTGGCCCGCTTGACGTTGGCCACCAGCAAGGCCCGGTCCACGTGCTTCATCAAGACGAGCGCGTCGGTGATGAGCAGGATGGGCGGAGTGTCAATGACCACGAAGTCGTACACCTTCCGGGCCTCGGCGATGAGATCGTCCGTTCGGTCGTTCAGGACCAGCTCGGAGGCGTTCGGGGGCACGGGGCCCGAGGTGATGACGTCGAGCCCGGGGATGTCGGTGGGCTGGACGGCCATGCTCCACGGAACCTGGCCGATGAGGTAGCCGCTGAGGCCTGTCCCCCGGTCCACATCCACCGCCTTGTGGACCCGTGGCTTGTGCAGGTCATAGTCGATGAGCAAGGTCTTCTTTCCGGCTTGGGCGAGCAGGGCCGCCATGTTGGTTGCCGTGAAGGTCTTGCCCTCTCCCGGGTGCATGCTGGAGATGAGAATGGTGTTCTGCCCTTCCTTGTTCAGCAGGTATTGCAGGTTGGTCCTCAACCCCCTGAACGCTTCGGTGGTCGGGTGGCGAGGGCTCTTGCTCGCGACGAGCACATACTCCGCATCCGAGATTTCCTCATAGCGGGGCACGCCACCGCTGACGGGCAGTTTTGTGGCCTCCCGGAGCTCGTTGACGCTCTCGATGCGCTCGAAGAGGAGCAGGCGCAGGACCGACAGGCCGATGGCGATGGCCAGGCCGAACATCGTGTAGTCCCGGATGGTCTTCGCTTTGTTCGGGCCGGTGACGCCAATGCTCCGCGCCGCTTCGATGATGCTGGCGTTGGAGGTGATGGCGGCCCGGGCGATGAGGTTGGTGGCCCGCTGCTCAAGCAGGTAGCCGTAGAACTTGTCGTTGATGGTCAGGCGCCGCTCGATGGCGAGGATTTCCCGCTCGCTCTTCGGCAGGCGGAACAGCTTGGCCTCCAAGGCCGCGACCCGTCCATCGAGGTCCTCATCCTCTTCCTCGAGTGCCCGGCGGGCCGAGCCGATGTAGTCGAAGAGGCTGAACCGCGTGGTGGAGATGAGCGA
>WTID01000098.1 GCA_011522855.1 Flavobacteriales bacterium | reverse complement strand
CGGTGGATCTGGTATCACCCGGATGGGGCCAAACACCGCGATGAACGCTACCGGAAAGGCCGAGAAGACGGAGAGTTCACGGAATGGTCAGCTTCGGGTGAGGTCTTGGCCATCGGTGTGTATGAACGGGGACGGAAGCAGGGGTCCTGGGTGGAACACGTCAATGACGATCGGCGGGAAGGTGCCTATGTGGACGGAGAACGGGACGGCCAGTGGATTCATCTGGGTGCGGAAGGTCAGGTGGTGTTCGAAGGGGCGTTTGTCGCTGGGATTCCCACCGGAGAGCATGTGGGCTACTGGCCGACGGGCATCCGGGAATGGGTGGGTTCGTATAAGGGTGGTCTCCGCGACGGCAATTGGCGATATTTCGACGGTTCTGGGAACGTGACACTGATCAGGCAGTATGAAGCCGGTCGCATCGTCAAGGTCAACGGAACCAAAACCGATCGATGAGATGAGCCGCGACAACGGGAGGGGAGTGCAGGAATGGCCGGACGGGTGGATGGACCGGCTTCCGTCGGCCATCATCCTGATACGTGATGGCCAGGCGATCCGGGCCAACCGGCATGCCACTTTTCTGTTCGGCTGGAAGAATGGACTTCCAGACAACCCGGATTGGTTCGAGGGTGGTTGGCTTCAATGGAGAGAAGAGGACCGAACGTATCTCGATGTCCGTTGGGACTGTGTTCCCGTGGTGGACCGGAGGGTCTTGCGCCTTGAGCTGCAGGCGATGCGGTCGGCTGGAGAGCCGTTCCATGTCGAATTGCGCCTGTCTCCAGGTCCGGATGCGACCGACCTCGTGCAAATCGTGGACATCAGTGAATCGCGGTTCCGGCAGCAGGCCCTGCAGGATCGGGAAGCCCATTACCGCAGGCTGAATGACATCGCCCAGGAGGCCATCGTTCAGGTCAAGGATGACGTGGTCCTCGATGTGAACTCCCGGTTTCTGGCCATGATCGGTGTGGATCACCCGGAGGAGGTCATCGGAGACCCTATATCCCAATTGGGACTCAAGCGGATTGGAAATCTGGAACCCATCGATGGAAGCGGTGTCTTCGATCGGGGGGATTGGATGATGCAGAATCGGAATGGAGAGGTGTTGAACCTCGACATTGGCAAGGGCCGCTTGGAGGATGGATCGGAGGTGTGGATGATGTACGACATCTCGGACCGGAAGCGCATCGAGTATGACCTGATCCAGGAGCGGGAGCGGTTCCGCTTGCTGGTGCAGAGTTCACCGAACGGGATTTTGATTCTGGTGGATGATCTCGTGCGGTATGCCAATCCCGTGGCGGAGTCGCTGTTCAAGGGGGTGTCTCCCGCGCTGGAAGGGGCGCGGTTTGAATCGGTGTTCCCCGAGGAGCACCGGAAGCGCATCCTGCACAGTGCTGCGGAGGCCCGGCAGGGAAGGGATGTGGAGGAATGGGAATTGGAGTTGCCCGGCAACGGAAAGCGCATCACCCTGAAGTGGAGGTTGACGATTTTCGATGGGCAACCGGCAGTTCAGGTCAATGTGTCCGACGTGACCGACCGGCACTCCCTCATGCAGGAGCGGATTCGGGCAGAGGTGGCGGAGGAAGCCAACCAGCAATTGACGCAGCAGATCGAACAGCGGATTGCGGCTGAGGCCGCCCTGCACAGTGCCACCGCTCGGATGCGGAGCATTGTGGAGTCCGGCGAGGACTTCATCATCTGGACGGAAACAGCGGATCATGCCGTGACCAGTGCCAACCGGAATTTCATGGTGTGGCTGGGAGGCAGCGAAGTCGAGGGGGAGAATCTGCAGGAAGTGAGTCGACTCCTTGGTGATTTGGTGACCCAGAGCCAGGAGTGGAATGGATTCGATCTCGGTGACCGGTTTGCCCGGGCTCTGAACGGGACGCCCCAGCGCTTTGAGTGGGCCATCGGTCCGGACCGAGAAGAAGGGGAGAGGCGGTGGCTTCAGTTGTTCCTCAATCCCATCGAGATGGTGGAGGGAACGCCGGAGATCAGCGCCATTGCGTATGATATCACCGAACGAAAGCGCATTGACCGGGCGATTCGTGGTGCGCTCAAGGAGAAGGAAATCTTGCTTCAGGAGGTGCACCACCGGGTCAAGAACAACCTGCAGATCATCAATTCCATCCTGAACCTCCAGAAGAAATTCGTGCAGGACAAGAACGCCATCGTGGGCCTGGAGGAAATCCAGAACCGGGTGTCGACGATGAGCATCATCCACGAAACACTCTACCAGAACACGGACGTGTCGAACATCGGCTTCCCGTCCTATTTGACCCGCATTGCCGGCAACATCATCCAGGGTTACCAATCCCAGACGCGGGTGGAGTTGGTCACCGACCTCGATAACGTCCAGGCCCCATTGGACCAGGCCATTCCGTGTGGATTGATCCTGAACGAATGGGTGTCGAATGCGATGAAGTATGCCTTTGAGGGTCGGGAGAGCGGGACGATTTCCGTCGGATTGAAGGCCGTGGAGGTCGAAGGCAAGCCCGAGGAGGAGGAGATCCAGATTGAGGTGAAGGACGATGGCGTGGGCCTTCCGGAAGGGTTCGATTGGAGTGGGCGGGATTCGCTTGGATTGTACCTCGTGCAGGCGCTGAGCGAGCAGTTGGACGCCGAACTCTTGGCGGAAAGTGACGGAGGAACGCGCTTTTTGGTTAGCTTTCGGCGGCCAAAAAACCTGTTTGACGGTTGAAGCGCGCGCTTCCATCGAACGATTCGACGGGTTGGCCCCAAACCTGAACACCTGAACCATGTCGATCAACATCCTGGTGACCGAGGACGAGAGCATCGTCCGCAAGGACATCGAGCAGACCCTCGAAAAGATTGGATACAACGTCGTTGCGACGGCGGACAACGGAGAGGACGCCATTGACCTGGCCGTGCGCCACCGTCCGGATGTGGTCCTCATGGACATCATGCTCAAGGGGGACATGAACGGCATCGCTGCGGCCGAGGAAATCAAGCGCACCCTCGACGTGCCGATCATTTTCCTGACGGCTTATGCCGACCGAAGCACGCTCGGAGAGGCCAAACTCGCTGAGCCCCATGGATACATCCTGAAGCCGTTCAAAGACGTCGACCTGCAGACCAGCATCGAGATGGCCCTGCACAAGTTTGCCAAGGAGCAGGAGGCCCGTCTGGAGAATGAGTTCCTGCGGAACATGGCCGAGCACAAGGAGACGGCTGAGTACCTGTTCGTCAAGAACCGGAGCCGCCTGATGAAGATCGACTACGACGAGCTGCTGTTCATCGAGGCCCTCAAGGACTACGTGGTCGTGCACACGCCCGAACAGAGCTTCACCATTCACAGCACCATGAAGGACGTGGAGAACAAGCTCAACGAGCGCCGTTTCATGCGGGTGCACCGGAGCTACATCGTCAACCTCGACGCCATCCACAGCATCAAGTATTCCATGATCCAAGTCAAGGGCATGGAGAAGGAGATTCCGATTGGAGGCAGCTACAAGGACATCTTGGCGAGCCGGATCAACCTGCTGTGAATCAGAAGGAAAACGAAGACATTGACAAAAAGAAACCCCGGGCTGAGACCCGGGGTTTTTTGTGGCTCCCCCACCTGGACTTGAACCAGGGACCTACTGATTAACAGTCAGTCGCTCTA
>WTID01000281.1:10600-14285 GCA_011522855.1 Flavobacteriales bacterium | reverse complement strand
TTCAGGCCCGTGCCGTCGGCAAACGTCCACTCCGCACCGCCTTCATAGATGGCGTTGTTCGGGCATTCCGGCTCGCAGGCTCCGCAATTGATGCAGGCGTCGGTGATCATGATGGCCATGGGACGGGGCGTTTGGGTAGAGCAAAATTAACCCTTCGACCCCTCAAGATGTTGCGGCCATCTTTGCACCCTGCAACGCATGATGAACATGGTTACCCACACATCCGTCGACCTCGACCGCGCCCGCACCGTGCTCTCTGCCCTCCGCAAGGGGTGGCTCGAAGCGCTGGGCGACGCGCCGTCGGCATCCTGGGCCCCGCTCCACGCGGCCATGGCCTCCGCCGAGCACGCCAACGGCTGGTTTGCGCAGTCTGAGGTGAGGCACGCCGCCGAGACCTGGTGCACGGCCCTTGAGGACGCGGCCATCGCGGCCTGGCTGGAGGGGCTTTCGGTGCCGGAAGGGGAGGCCCAGCCGGTCACGGTGGGCCTCGTGATGGCCGGCAACATTCCCTTCGTCGGGGTGCACGACCTGCTCTGTGCAGTGGTGTCCGGCCACCGGGTCCGGGTCAAGCCCAGCCGGGACGATGCCCGCCTGACCGAGGCCCTGATTCAAGGGTGGGCCGCCGCCTGCCCCGGCATCAGCGAGCAGGTCGAGATCGTGGAGCGGCTGGACGGCTTCGAGGCCGTGATCGCCACGGGCAGCCGCAACAGTGGCCGGTACTTCCAGCATTACTTCAGCAAGGTGCCGCACATCATCCGCGGGCAGCGCACCTCCGTTGCCGTGCTCGACGGCAGCGAGACCCTCGAGCAGATGCAGGCCCTGTCGCAGGACATCTTCCGCTACTTCGGTCTCGGTTGCCGCAACGTGACCCAGGTCTTCGTGCCACGGGACTTCGACCTCGACCGGCTGTTCGCCGCCTTCGTGGACTGGTCTCACCTCGGCGATCACCACCGCTACCACAACAACTACACCTACCACAAGGCGCTGTGGTTGATGGAGGCCGTGGACCTGCTGGAGAACGGGTTCGTCCTGCTCAAGGAGGATCCGCAATGGGTGTCGCCGGTGGGCGCCCTGCACTACCAGCGTTACGATGACCTCACCGACGTGGAGGCCCGGCTGGCCGAGGGCGCCGACGAGATCCAGTGTCGTGTGGGGACGGGCGGACTGCCCTTCGGCCGGGCCCAGCACCCCGGGCTGACCGACTATGCGGACGGCGTGGACACCATGGCCTTCCTGCTCGGTCTCGGACGCTAACTTCGCGCCATGCCCAAGATGCGTTTCCTGTTGTGGTCCTGTCTGCTCCTGGTCGTCCTGTCGACCGGGTGCTCCACCGACGTGGACCTGAACGCCCCGTATGAGGAGCGCACCTTGGCGTTCTGTCTGCTCGACCCCAATGCGGACGAGCAATGGGTGCGGGTCAACCGCACCTGGTTGGGGGAGGGCAACAACCTCGAGTTTGCCCAGGTGGCCGACAGCAGTGAGTATGCGCCCGGCGAGGTGTCGGTCACCGTGGAGGCCTTTGCCGCCAATGACCCGGCCTTCGCATCGCCACTGGCCACCTACACGGCCAACGATACCTTGTTGCAGGACAAGGACGCCAACGGCATCTTCTTCGGGCCGGAGTACCGGGCCTACCACTTTGCGACACCGGACGGGCTGGAGATTGCCCCGAACAACAACCCCGACGCCCTGCGCGTCTACCGGCTCACGGTGGCCTTCGCTGACGGCCGGCCCTCGCTGACCGCCACGACCACGTTGATTGGGGAGTCCCTCGGCAACATCAGCAATCCGCCCGCCGGCATCCCGGGCTTCAGCTTGAATTTCGCCAGCGGCACCGGCGGACTCGTCACCTACCCCAACGTGAACTTCAAGTGGTCCTCGACCCCTGGCGCCAAGCGTTACGAGGCCGCCGTGGAGATCAAATACACGGAGCGCATCTGGGTCGATGCGGCCCACACCGAGCTCGCGTCAGAGACCGACCGCGTCCTGCGGTGGGACCTGGGCGAGGAGGGCACCTCGGATGACGAGGGGGGCGAGGAGATCAAGTTGCCGGTCAACGGCGAGGCCTTCTTCCTCTACCTCGCCAGCAACCTTGAGGCGGATCCGCTGATCACCCGGCAGCTGGGCGTGTGGAACGACAACATCGACCGCGTCCGCTGTTTCGATTTCGTGCTCAGCATTGCCAATGAGGAGCTCGACACCTACCTCGCGGTGAACGCGCCGGTCACCGGCATCATCCAGGAGCGCCCGCAGTACACCAACATCACCGGGGGGCTCGGCCTCTTCGCCAGCCGGACCCAGCAGCGGGTCAACGGCCTCGGCATCTCCAAGCCCTCCGTGCAGGAGCTGGTCGAGGGGCAGCACACCGCAGCCCTTCAGTTCTGTCTGCCTCCCGACACCGAGGGGGATGTGGCGGAGTACGCTTGCCCCTGACCGGGGAAATTCAGGGTGGGGTTGTGGATAGACAGCACCGGCCCTCCGTCGGTACAGAGGCCTTCCGGCCCACCTTGCTGCCATGGCCCACGCGTTCACCTATCAGGCGCCCTATGGCGTCTTCCATTTTTCGGAAGGGTTGCTCACCGTTGAATTGGCGGAGGACTTGATTGTGGACCTGCCCCTGATGCAACGGGTGGCCGCCCAGCGCCTGGAATTGCTGGGGGACCGGGAGGTGGCCGAGCTCATCGTGATTCCCAGGGCTCACCTGTTGCTCGACCGGGCGGCGCTGACGTGGCTTGCCCAACAGACCGCCCTGACCGGTGTGCACCACCGCGCCATCGTGGTGCCGGCGCACCTGCTCGTGTGGCGGGATCGGCTGTATCAGATGATGAGCCGGATGCGGCCCAACGTGCGGGTGTTCCGCAACCGGCGGGTCGGCAAGGCCTGGCTCCAGGATCGGGCCGGCACCTTCACGCCCTCGGTGACGCCGAGAAAAGAGGCCGCCCTCGACCTCGCCGCTGAACTCAACGGATGACCACCCGGGCCGAGCGCCCGCTACCCAAATCGGTGATCACGACCATGCCGCTGGTCCAGCCCTTCGTGTCGAGCGTGGCCATCGTGCCGGCGACGGTCGGCTTGCCGCGGAAGAGCGCGCGCCCCATCGCGTCGGAAACCAGGAGATCCCGGCCGATGAGTCCCGGACAGTGGAGGGGTGCCCCCAGCTGGATCGGGGAGGGACCGAGCTTCCAATCCACCGGCGCGGACTCTGTCACGGCGTCGGTTTCACCCGGCTTGTACTGCCAGATGGCGGGGATGTCGATGAAGGTCTGGACGCTGAGGACGGGCATGCCCTCGCCCGGAGCGTACCATTCGTACACCGTGCCTTCCCGCGGCAGGGTGAAGCCGATGTCGGCCGCGGCCACGTTGATTGTATCGAGGGCGGAAAAAGTGCGCTTGACCCGCAGGCAGTCGAATTCCCCTCCCGGCAGGAGCAAGGTGCCCCAGGCATCGACTTCGATGTCCATGTCCTGTTCGGTGGCATAGAAGAACACGCCCTCCACATCGAGTGTGAAGGCGGAAGTCTCTTCCATTTCGGCGCCGTAGACGAATGGCAGGGGAAGCAATTCCTCTTCATCGTCAAAGGGGACGGGGAGGTCGATGAAGTCGGTGGTCAGGCCGATGCCCACCGTCTTGTAGGCGTTCCCTCCGAATTCGCGGTAGACGGTCGCCCCACTGATCGGAATGGGGA
>WTID01000281.1:0-10500 GCA_011522855.1 Flavobacteriales bacterium | reverse complement strand
TAGGCGTTCCCTCCGAATTCGCGGTAGACGGTCGCCCCACTGATCGGAATGGGGAAATCGGCCCCGAGGTCGGGCAGGTCAAATGCGGTGAAGTGATCCGCGGAGGAGAAGACGAGTTGCGTGCTGAAGCTCGCGGATCCCATGGAGAAATACTCCGTCTCCTGATCGCCGGTGCCGATCAGGTCGCTGAAGTTCCAGGTCACGTCCTCCCCGTCATTTTCGATGTCGTCCGCGTTGAAAGGCGGAACGGCATTGGCACGGAGGTAGACGGTGCCCCCTTGAGGAAGGTCCGCCGTGCCGATGTTCGGCTGGGCGTGAAGGACAAGACAGGTCAGAAGGGCCGGGGCAAGAACGAACAGGCGCATGGCCCAAAGGTACGGGCGGTCAATTTTCGGCCCCGGTGACCCTGCCGCGGGCACGGAAGAGGTCCGAGAGCCGGTTGAACCGGAGCTGGTAGGCTGCGCCGATGCCCTGTTTCGGGTCCTCCTCGAGTGGACTCTCGGGAATACTGTAGGCCTGGAGCTCCCACCGGCCATCGGCGGTCAACCGGTAGCGCACATCGAGTCCTCCCCGGAATTCGGACGTGCCCAGCGAGAATCCCTCCATGCCCTGGGCGCCGACGTTGCCAGAAATCTGGAGCCGGTCGTTCATCAGGCTCAGGCCGAGATCGAGCTCGAAGGCCTCCTCGAAACCGGAGTCGGTCCCTTCTGCGGTGGCCGCGGCGGACGGCACGTAGCGAAGGCCGATGTCCAGATCCTCGGACAGTCCGCTCAGCCATTCGGAGACCCGCGCGGAGACCAGTTCCGACGCCTGTGCCGCAGCGGTTTGGGAGAGGAATGCCCCTTGGGCCTCCGCCGGGATGAACTGGCCGGTGGCGAGGAGAGCGAAGGCCTGTCTTTCCACGGACTCGGCGGTGGCCAGGGCGGCCTGCACCTCGGCGAGCATCGCTGGATCGGATTCCTCGTACTCGGGGAAGGCGATGTCGAATTCGAGTTGGGGCGCTTCGAGGGCGCCGCGGATGCCGAGCCCCACTTCGACGCGGGTCTTCTTCGATTGGACGACACTGGGCAGGAGCGGGGAGGGGTTGACCCGCAACGAAGAGTAGGCGACCAGATTGAGTTCAGCTGAGTAGGGGTCCCCATCCCAATCGATGCGTCCACCCGGAGCAATGTCGATGCGCTTGGTGAACAGGTCCCGAAGGCTGAACCGGTATTGTCCCTCCACGATCTCGAGTCCGCCTTCCACCGTCAAGGGCAGGTCGGGAGATTGGGCAATTCGAAGGGTGCCATTGGCCCGACCGTCGACCTGTTCTCCGGCTTTTCCATCGAGAACCAACGCAAGCTCGGCGTCGGGGGTGACGTCGAGTTCCAGATCGAGGCCCAGGTTGAAGGGAATCCGGTCCTCAGCCGGCGGCGGCGTCGCATCACGGCTGACGAATTGGATGCCGCTGGGGAGGTCGGTTCCCTCGAGGGCGTCCAGGGGCAAGGTGAACCGCGTTCCAGCTTCACTTCTCAGGACCGTTTCAATCTCGACACCATGCTCGTCCCCGAAGACATCGAGTTCTCCCGTGGCGTACACCGTACCATGGAAGAGGCGGTCGGCTGCAGGGGCGAGATCCATGACGCGGAACGGGGCGTCGACAATGTCAATGCCGAGGTCGTAGTTCCAATGCGCATAGTCTTCGTGGAGAACCGACAGGTTGAGCCGGGCCTCGTTCCCTTCCGGATCGGTGACGAGGGCCTGGTCCATTCCCAGGAATCCGCGCTCGAGGCGGAAATCCCCCTGGATCGCGTGTTCCCCGCCTGTGGCCTCAACGGAAAGCTCCGGGACCTCCAGTCCGATGCGGCCGAGGGCGAGGGGAAGTCCGTCTTCCCAATCGAGGGTGACCTCTCCGTCTGCGGTGCCCCGCAGCGCCACGCCCCCTTTGTCGAGCAGGGGATTGAGCAGACCAAGGGGCCATTGGTTCATCTCCACCACGGCGGAATGGGAACCCCTGAGCCGGGCCACGAGAACTTCGTCGTCTTCCACGAACTGCTGGACCGAGCCGGAAAGCCCGGCACCCCACCGCAGATCGAGACAGAGATCCCCCATGGCATAGGGGGCGGCCGATGCATCCTGCCACTGCAGGAAGGCCAGCCCCTCGCGGGTCGTCAAGTCCATTTGCGCCCGCCCATTGAGCGTGCCGGCGACGGCAGGGAGATCAATGTCCAACGCGGCTCCGGCCCAGCCGGGCAGGACCTCGGCCGGCACGCCATCCACCTCGAGGGTGAGCCAGGAGCGCTCCCCACTCGGCCCGGCCTCCGTGTTCAGGCTGACCCGTCCCAAGGGGCCAGCGAGGACAATCTCCTCCGCGGTGAGGGAAGTCCAATCCGTCCCGTCCCACTGAACGGTTCCCGCACCCGTGGTGTCGAGACTCCAGGGCCCTGAGTCGTGCACGAGGGAGACCGTCCCCACGGTCACGGTGTGCCGGCCGTTGTCCTCCAGGATGTGCCCAGCCGAGAGGTGTCCGGCAAGGGGAGCCTCCCAGGCGACCAGGATGTCCGACCGGGTGCCGGTGGAGACAGCGGCATCCACCGTCAGGCGCTCCATGCGCCCGGCTTGGGCGTGCCGGATCGCTTCGGCTTCGAGTCCCACGTGAAGTGCCGTGGTTCCGCCTTCGAGCACGACCTCCATCGGGCCGGTCCGCACCGCATCGACGTGGAGTCCGGTGAGCAGGAGGCGGGTCTCCAATTGGCCCTCCACATGGGAACCGGTCCAACGGGATCCCGGCCCCACCGATTGGGTGCCGCCGCTCCACCGTTCCAGAAGGTCGTCTCGAACCAGTGTCAGGTCCACGTGCCAGTCTCGGGTGCGGTCGAAGGGCGGCGGGGCATCCGCAAACCCGCCCGAGGCCAGGGCCTCCTGGATGGGGCCGGACCAATCCCCGAGGTGCAGGGGCCCCTCGATGTCGCCTTGGATGAAATCCCCGTCCAGCGTCGCGGCAAAGACGTCCGCATCGCCCCGGCCGCGAAGGGAAAGCCGCCGCATGGAGAGCGGGGCTCCATTCTGTCGGGACGCTCCGAAACCGGCCTGCGGGATCCAACGGGAATCCAGCAGGTCAACGTGGGTCCACCAAGAGGTCAGGCCGGCCTGCTCATCCAAGGTGAGTTGGCCGGAGCACGTCAGGTCTCCGAACAGGGCCAATTGCGGATTGAGCACGAGGGGCGCACAGCGGCCGAGGACATCGAACTCGACAGACCAGGGGCCGGATCCGGTCCGTTGTGCTGTCACGTTCATCCGGCCGTCCTCGGTGTCCAATCCTGCTTGCTCCGAGGCCGTTCGAATCGACCACGTTCCGGACCAATTGGAGGCGATGGAGGCCACGTCCGCTTCCGGGGTCCACCGGGGCACGGATCCGTCGAGCGCCAGATTCAGCTGATGGTCGGGGACGAAGAGGTCCGGGGGAATCACCGCATTCAGGTGGATGGCCCCCTCCTCCGGTGCCCATGTGCCTTGGAGCGAGGTTGGTTCTCCCGCGGAACTGGCCAATTCCGCGTCCACCGTCACGGTTTCGGGAATCTGGGGAGTGCCCCATTTCGCGGGAACATCCAGTCCCGACCAAGCGAGGGGAAGACGGGTTTGGAGGGTCACCTTTCCCGCTCCGGCCGGAAGGGAGGAAAACAGCCGTGAGAGGTCGGTGGACCTCACCTGCAGTCGCTGGAATTCCAACGAATCGGAAGTCCATGCCGCGTCCACTTCCACACGGCCCACGTCGAAACGGGTGCGGAGGGAGGCCGACTGCCGGGTGAGGTCGGCCTCGACGTCCGCCCCTTCGAAGTGCCACTCGGTCGAGTCCGGGACGATGACAGCCCAGCCCGTGGCGCCCTCTCTGGCGTTCACGCCGATGGTGAGGGATTCCGGAGGGCCATCGACCTCCACTTCCGCCGCCAGGGGGCCAGTGGCCCGTTGACCGCTCACTTCCAGGTGGGCATGGGCCTCTTGCCACGTGGTGTGGGGTCCGTCGAAGACCAGGGCCGTCAGGTCCCCTTCCGTCAGTCGAATCGAAAGGGAATCCACGCCTTCCGTCCACGCTCCAGGCAGCGCAAATTCCACGTCGGTCAGGTGGAGGGACGCCAATTCGAGCGAGGCTGCCTTGTCTTCGCCATTCGACTCGAGGTGGTCCATCCATTCGAAGGCGGTGGCTTCAATGCGCACACCCTCGACATCGACCAGCGTCCACCGCCCGGACTGGAGACCAGAAGGCTGCAGGGTCAGGGTCTCGACCTGGGCCAACGGCTCACCCCCTTCGGCCAGGCTCCATTCGAGGCCATGGAGGGCGACGCCAAAGGGGGAGTGGTCGAGACCGACGGACCCGACGCGGACCCGGGTTGCGGGTGCCTCCTTAGGCAGCATCCGATCCAATTGGTGGACGGCAAAACGCACGGCTTGTCGTTGACCAGCGGGCGTGGCGAGGATGAGGAGCGGCAGGAGAACCGGCAGACACCACAGTCCCCTCCGCCAGCGGCGGCGGCCAACAGGGCCTCCATCTGGGGCCTCAGCGAGGGGCGGAGTGTGCTCGTTCATCGTCTACCTGCGAACTTCGCAACAGAAATGATGCCACACCGGCATGGAATGATGGGGAATCGAGAATTCATGGACGAAGAAGGCGACAAGGTGCCGCAGCGCATCATGCTCGGCATCGAAAGTTCCTGCGACGACACCAGCATTGCCGTGTTGCGTGGTTCTCAATTCGTGGCCCAGTTCACGGCTGCCCAACACATTCATGCCAAGTATGGCGGCGTGGTGCCTGAATTTGCCTCCCGGGCGCACCAGCGACACATCCTGCCCGTGCTGCACGGTGTCCTTGAACAGGCCGGCCTCACCTTGGATGACCTGGACGGCGTCGCCTACACGCGAGGCCCGGGCCTGCACGGCTCCCTGCTGGTGGGCAGCGCCTTTGCGCGCAGTCTCGCGTGGTCCCGCAGCCTGCCCCTCTGGCCGGTGCACCACATGCGGGCCCATGTGCTCGCCCATTGGATTTCCGATGCCAACCCGCCGTCCGGCCCCATGATGGCCCTGACGGTCTCGGGCGGACACACCCAGCTGGTCGATGTGCGCTCTCCCTGGGATCTCGTGGTGGTCGGCACCACATTGGACGATGCGGCGGGAGAGGCCTTTGACAAGGTGGCCAAGATGATTGGTCTGCCCTATCCGGGTGGCCCCCATGTGGACCGCCTCGCCAAGGAGGGAAATCCCGAGGCCTTCGCGTTCGCGGCACCGCGGATGGACGGGTTGGACTTCAGCTTCAGCGGGCTGAAGACCTCGGTGCTGAGGACCCTCGAGCGCGATGGGCGGGAGGCCATGGAACGTGAAGGGTGGCAGGCGGACGTCTGCGCTTCCCTGCAGCAGACCATCGTGGAGATGCTGGTCTCCCGGCTGGAACAGGCCGCCGATCAGTACGGGCGGACGGCCATTGCCATCCAGGGTGGAGTCAGCGCGAACTCAGGGCTGCGAAACGCGGTGCAGGAATTGGGAGAACGCAGAGGTTGGTCGGTGCACATTCCGCCATTCAAGTACTGCACGGACAATGGGGCCATGATTGCCATGGCCGGTCAGTTTGCTGCGATGAAAGGGGCTGAAGGCGCCCTGTCCGATGGGCCGAGGCCGCGCTGGCCCATGGTGTCCGATCAGACTTGAAGGACCGCCACGCCCTCTTCGAGGTGCTCGACAAGCAGGGACCAATAGCTCTTCATCCAGGATTCCGTCATCCAACCGTCGTCTCCGGAGGGGACCCCGATGTGGTTCAGGATGAGGGTCGTGCACCCTTCCTCATTGCGAGAGAGCCGCATGTCTACAGTGGTGAAGTGACCGGCGGGGAATTTCTTGTGCGTCCAAGCCAGAACAATGCGCTTGTTTTGGACGATGTGCAGAAAGTACCCGGTATGGTTCTGGTTGCACAGCGAGAAAGCTCCGCCCTCGTGGGGCTGGATGAGTGCGTCCTTTCCGGTGAACGCCACATGGGCATCCTGGTCGAGCAGTGCGTCAAAAACCTTGGCCGGAGGGGCCGGAAGCTCGATGACCTGATAGATGTTCTCGGTCTGGAGTTTCATGTCATAGCAAGGTGAAATACCAAGATAGCCGAGGACGCGGGGCTGACAATGGAGGTCGTCAACTCGTTGTTCACAAAGTGTCGCGGCAAGGCAGGACGAGGCGCGCCTGAGCTTCGGTGGGCGTGGTGTCGAGGCGAAGGGCATTCGGATCTCGGGACTCCATCAAGGCGAGGCGTTGGCGGATGAGGTCCGTGGCATGCCGCCGGCGTCGGGGGGAGGCGTGGTGATTGACGGGGTGGCCTTTCCCCTCGTCCTGCTCATCATGGCGAGAATTCCGGACGAGGACGATGGCCCGGTCCGCCGGCCCGGGACGGACTTCCACACTGAGGCTCCCGGCCCCATGGACGGCAGTCCCTCCCAGTCCGTGCCACAGGGCATTCTCGACCAGGGGCTGGATCATGAAAGCGGGAATCTGCTGGGTGCGCATCCCTTCGGGAATGGGCAGGAGCGTCCAATCCACCGGGCGGTCCATCCGGCGGAGTTCGAGTTGGATGTAATCCCCGAGCATGGACCATTCCCGGTCGAGGGTCAACCATCCGCCTCGGCCAGCCTGAATCTGGTCCACGGCCAACCGGCGGAAGGCTTGCAGATTGGCCAGTCCGGCTTCGCGTTCTCCGCGCAGAAAGTCATGCATGATGCCGTTGAGGGCGTTGAAGAGGAAATGCGGGTCCATGAGGTGACGGAGGGAATCGGCCTGGACCCTCGCCAGCTCGCGTCGCTTCATCAAGGATTGCTGCGCCAGCCAGCGCTCGGCCCGGACTCGGGTTTGCCAATGGGCCATTTCCGCATGCCGGCGCCGTTGTTCGCGGCCGAGGTGATCCCGGACCGACCGGTCGAGGAGGAATCCATGGCCGGCCAGTCCCAAGACGGCAACGAGGGGCCACGGAATGCCGGTGCGCCCTTGGAGGGAGGGCACCAGGACAATGACCACCACCACCATCCAGAAGGGCCACCAAGCCGCCCGGGGAGCGAGGAGGCGCCAGCGTCTCCACTTCCGCCATTCTGACCGGTCCATGCGGAAAGCCGTCAGGATGGCTCCGGCCGTCAGGGCGAGGGCAACGGCCCCACAGGCCGCGTCAGCCCATTGATTGGCGTGGACATAAGGGTCCATGGGGCCAAGGAAACCGGAAGGGCCGATTCCCCAAGCGGGAGGCCGGTTGCCTTTGTGGGCGTCGACATCGGGTTTGTGGACGGGAACGGATCAGTCCTCAAAGGCCACCCTGAGGCCCTGCCGCAGCTTGCGGTTGTACTCATCGATGAGCCACTGACGATAGTTGTCGGTGGTCTTCGAGATGCACTTGGTGTAGTCGCGGATCCGCTGCTCGATGTCCCCCTCGAGTTCGTCGATGAGTTCGATGGCGTGGAACTCATCCTCGGCCACCCGCTTGATCATGTGCACGTGGTTCTGGAGGCTGATCTCGATGGCCTCCTTGGGGCGCTTTCCCTTGCGGGTCGCATCGACGTAAGCGTCCTTCATGGAGAAGGGCTCCAGTTCCTCAATGCGGAACAAGGCCTTCAGCCGGTCCGGCATTTCGTAGACGAAGGTCTCCTCAATCTCCTCGTCGGTGTACAGCCCTTCGAGGTAGGCATTCGGGGCGCGGAAGATGTCCTGCCAGTTCACATGGGCGTCCCACAGTCCGAACCGGCGTGCGTTGTTGCCCAGGTCGATGACGGTGAAGTCCTTTTTCTTCCCGAAGACGCGGGATCCCCGGCCGATCATCTGATGGTATAGGGTCAACGACTTCGTCGCCCGGTTGAGGATGATGGTCTCGACGGAGGGCTCGTCGAATCCAGTGGTCAGGATGCTCACCGAGGTGAGGATGGCGTCCGGCTTCTCGTGGAACCACGTCAGGATTTCCTGACGCTCCTTTTCCGTGTGGGTGTTGTCGAGGTGGCGAATCTCGTAGCCTTCCTCCTCGAACAGCTGGGCCACCATCAACGAGGTGTGGATGCCGTTGTTGAAGATGAGGGTCTTGGTGCCCTTGGCCTTCTCCTCGTAGGCGTACAGCAACTTCTCCTGCATGAAGTAATTGCCGTACAGCCGCTCCGAGCTGGAGACGGTGTAGTCTCCATTGATGCCCACCTTCAACGATTTGAGGTTGACGTCGTAGCTGTAGGTCTTGGCCCGGGCGAGATAGCCGTCGTCCACGAGGGTGGAGATGGATTCTCCCACGATGAGCTCCTGATAGTTGTCCTTCAGCGGCAACTTGATGTTGCTGGAGAGGGGAGTGGCCGTGACCCCGAGCAGGATTTGTCCCTCGAAGAACTTGAAGAGTTTCCGGAAGCTGTTGTAGTGCGCCTCGTCGATGACGACCAGTCCGAGGTTGTCGAAGGCGATGTGCTCGTCGTTGAGGCGGTTGTTGAGGGTCTCCACCATGGCGACGTAGCACCAATGCTCTTTGTCCTCGTCGAGCATCTTCACCTTGGAGTCGATGATCTTGTTCTCGACGCCGATGTCCGACAGCATCCGGCTTGTCTGTCCAAGCAGTTCGATCCGGTGGGTGAGGATGAGGACCTTCTTGCCCTGCTCGAGGATGAAGCGCTTGGCGAGCTCGCTGAAGATGACGGTCTTCCCGCCTCCGGTGGGTAGCTGGTAGAGCACATTGTAGTTCTCCGGGAACTTCCGCATGCGCTCCATGATGGCGTCGATGGCCTTGGCCTGGTAGCCGTACAGCTGCTTACCCTGGGTGGAAATGAGCTTCTCTTTGAGCGCGTCGATCATCATCGGGGGGCGCAAAAGTACCCCCGGGAATGGCCGGGACCAATGGAAGTGCCCCTGTATTTTCGGAGGTTTCACACATGTCGTCTACAGGAATGCACGCGTCGGATCCCCGCATCATGGCCCAATCGGTGGAGGGGTGGACCTCTTTGCTCGAGAAGGCCCTCACCGTCGATGTGGCCGAGTCGGTCTCCCGGGCGTACCAAACGGCCCGGTGCCATCCGCAGCCCGAGGACTGGTTCGCGGCCCTGCGCGCGGTGGGCCGGCCGGAGCAGGTCCGGGTCTGCATCCTGGGTCAGGACCCCTACCACGGACCGGGACAGGCTCACGGGCTGTCCTTTTCCGTGCCCCGCGGTGTGGCCATCCCGCCATCCCTCCGGAACATCTTCAAGGAGGTGGCCCGGGATTGCGGGGGGACGCCTCCCGTGCACGGGGACCTCAGGCCTTGGGCGGCGCAGGGGGTTCTCCTGCTCAATGACGTTCTGTCCGTCGAAGAGGGACAGGCGGCCTCCCATGCCGGTCTCGGTTGGCAGTCTGTAACAGGCGCCATCCTCGGTTCCCTTCGGCATCGCCCCGTGGCCTTCTTGCTTTGGGGACGCCATGCCCGGTCCCACCGAGCGGCGATCGAGGCCCTCCGCTCCGATCATCTTCTTTTGGAGGCGCCCCATCCCAGTCCGCTCAGCGCTCACCGCGGCTTCCTCGGCTGTGGCCATTTCGGTGCGGTGAACCGCTGGCTCTCCTCCCGGGGTGAGACGCCCATCGAGTGGTTCAGCGACCCGTGGTGACGGCCCGGTCCGCGGTATTTTCGCACCATGGTCGACCGCAGCGGAAGCAAGAAGACGGGTGCGTGGCATTGCAGCGCGGTCCTCGAAGGACACCTCGGCGCGGTCTATGACTTGTCGTCCGGCGACCGGGATACGCTGTGGAGTGTCGGTGGGGACGGCTGTCTTGTGCGGTGGACCCGGCAGGACGGGGCGTGGAATCCCCAGGGCATGGCCATGGCCAAGGCCGACGAGGCCCTGTTCTGTGTCCGGGTGTTGCCGAATGGAGAGGTGCTGGCCGGAGGCGCATCCGGCGGGCTCATTGCGTGGACGAACACTGGGGTGGAGATCCTTGGCGGGCATGCCGGCGGGACCTTTGTGGTCACAGACCAATGGAGTGCTGGAGCGGACGGTCATCTCCGACGCTGGCGGACCGGAGAATCCGTGGGGTCGTTTCCCGGCCGGATCCGCTGCGTGCTGGACACCCGGAGGGGGACCCGCGTGGGCCTTCACGATGGCCATGCGGCCAGGTTGGGCTCAGCGTCGCCACAATCCCTGCACGACGGAAGTGTCCGCGCGATGATGCCGTGGCCAGGCAAGGAGGCCCTCGGGACCGCGGGAGCCGACGGGCGCATCCGAATCTGGGAGGAGGTGGGAGACATCCTGCGTGACGTGGTGTCGATCGACGCCCACAAGGGGGCGGTCTACCGGTTGGAGGCGTCGCCGGATGGCCTTCGGGTGGCGAGCGCCTCGCGGGACCGGACCGTGGCAGTCTGGAACGCATCCGATCTCGCGCTGGAGGCCCGGCTGTCCCGTTCATCGGGCGAAGGGCACACCCGTTCGGTCAACGCCCTGTGCTGGTTGGATGACCACACCATCGCCACGGGAGGGGATGACCGCCGCATTCTCCTGTGGGAGCGTCGGTCCGACT
>WTID01000220.1:10192-14330 GCA_011522855.1 Flavobacteriales bacterium | reverse complement strand
GGCCGGACATCGCCCGCCTCGCCCGGGAGCACAACAACGCCAACGTCCTCTGCCTCCCCGCCCGATACCTCGCCATTTCCGACGCGCTCGATTGCGTGGCCACCTTCCTCGACACCGAATTCGAAGGAGGCCGCCACGCCCGCCGCGTCGACAAGATTGCTTGCTCATGACCCGTTTCCTCCTCCCTCTTTTCCTGCTCGCCCTGGCCCTGCCAACGAGCGCCCAGACGCTGAACCACACAGAGTCCGGCGTGCCGTGGTCGAAGACCATTACGCCCGAAGACCTGTCCACCCACCTGCACATCCTCGCGGCAGACAGCATGGAGGGCCGGGAAACGGGCAAGCGGGGCCAGCGCATGGCCGCGGCGTACATCGCAGACCATTTCAAGACCGTTGGCTTGAAGGAGGTCAACGGGTCCTATTTCCAAGAGGTCCCGCTCAAGGTGTCCCAACTCAAGGGCGGACTCTTGACGGTGGATGACCAGCAGTTCCTGTTCAAGCAGGATTGGGTCCCCTACCCCGGAATCGAGGTGTCGGATGTCGAGGGCAAGGCCGTGTTTGCCGGCTACGGCATCCAGGATCCGGAAGCGGGCTGGGACGATTACGCCGGTCTGGACGTGAAGGATCGGGTCGTGATCATCCTCGCCGGGGAGCCGGGCAGCGAGAAGAAGGGATATGAGCTGACAGGAACGAAGGAGCCGAGTCGGTGGAGTTCCATGCGCAATGCCAAGCGGGAGATTGCGGACAGCCTCGGAGCCGCGGCCATCATCGTGGTCACGGAGGAGTATGAGACGCTGAAGTCGCGATTCGTGCCGTGGCTCAGCCGGGAGCGGATGCGGTTGGATGTCGAACGGGAAGGCGCGGGAACGGACGTGCCCACCCTGCTGATGGCGCCGGAAGCCTTGCTCACCATGACCGGCTGGAAGTCCCTCGATTTCGCCCGCAAGAAGTGGCCCAAGCGCAAGCTGGACCCCGTGTCCTGGGGGTGGTGCAAATTGGCCCTCGCTCGAAAGGACGACCGGGTCCTGGCCCACAACGTATGGGGCTTGATTCCTGGTTCGGACAGCACGTTGTCCGATGAAATCGTGGTCCTGACGAGCCACTATGACCACGTCGGCGTCGACAAGAGCGGAGACGTCTTCAATGGAGCCGACGACGACGGCAGTGGAACCGTGAGCCTGCTGGAAAATGCCCAGGCGTGGATGGAAGCCAAACTGGCTGGTGAGGGACCGCGCCGCACCGTGCTCTTCATCGCCTTCGTCGGTGAGGAGAAAGGCCTTCTTGGCTCCGAATGGTACAGCGACCACCCGGCGTTCCCCCTCGAGCAGCACGTCTGTGACCTGAACATGGACATGGTCGGACGGGTGGACGAGGCCCACCCTGACGATGACCGGTACATCTACCTCATTGGCAGTGACAAACTGTCCAGCGAACTGCACGAAATCAGTGAGGCGGTGAACGCCGAGCACATCGGCATTGCGCTCGATTACACCTTCAACGCACCGGATGACCCCAACCGCTTTTACTACCGGAGCGACCACTACAACTTCGCGAAGCACAACATCCCGGTGATCTTCTATTTCAGCGGGGTGCACGAGGATTACCACGGGGTCGGAGACACGCCGGACAAAATCCTCTACCCGAAGATGTCGGAGATCGGCCAATTGGTGTTCCTCACCTCGTGGGAGGTGGCGAACCGCGACCAAAAGCTGGTCGTCGACCGCGTCAACGACTTTCCGACGGACCGCTGATCGCCGCGGCAAAGCGGGCGATTTCGAGGTCGTGGGCCGGGCCCATGGCGGGTCCGTTGAATCCGCTGTGGATCCAGGGCTCTGCTTGGTCTGATGAGGACACGATGGTGGTTGGGAAACTGACCACTCGATCGAGGAAGGGCAGCGCCTCCTGCGCCTTCGTTTTGGACGCCGGTCCGATGAGCCTCACACGCCACCGGTCGCCGAAGTGGATCACCCCCATCTGCTCGGCATAGCGGCGCAGTCGGGCCAACGCCGCGTCGACTCCCCCGTTGCGGTCCAATCCGCGCTCGAAGGCCAGGGTGTGCACCTGCAGGTCCGGAAACCGCTCCATCATGGAGACGAGCAGGCGGTGTTCATCCATGCAATTCGGACACCAAGAGCCCATCACGCTGAGGACATGAACGCCCTCGGATGAACCAGCTGTCCAGCGCACGCTGTCGCCCTGAAGGTCAAGGCCGGCATACTGCACGGGTTGTCCAGTCCACGAGGCGATTGGAGCGTCTTCCAAGGAGGAGGAAGAAGGGGCCACCGGCCGGCCGGAAAAGGGCGTCGCGTAGTGGTTTCCACTGTGGAACACGCCCTCCCGGATGGAGCCGTCTGCATCGAGCGAACCGGCGAACCGGAACAGGTGCGCGCCGTCGAAGGTCTGCAGGACCAGCTCGTTTCCGCTCAACGTGCCGTGCAGGTGCCGAAAATCTCCGGTGGCCGTGGCGATGCTGCCGCGGCATCGGCCCTCTGACTGCTGGAGGAAAAGCTGGCCGAACCAAGGATCATCCTCGCCGAAGGTCAAGGCCCAGGCCAGGGTGTCCTCCCCCCATTGGGCGACCTCTTGGGCGCGCCCACGCTTCCAACGGGCGGCCACGTGGTATTCCCCGGGTCGGAGCACGTCGTGCCAGTGTCCGGTGTCGTTGGTGAGGGAAAGGGTGCCATCGAAGACCGGAATGGACCACAGTCCCGGGCGCGCATCGAGCGGGACCAAAGCCAATTCCTCCTGGTCATTGCGAATCAACAGGGTGTCCCCCACCCATTCGCCAGGAATGGTCACGGTCGTGCTGTCGTTCAGGTCGAAGAGAAGGACGCCCTCGGTGTCTGTCTTTTCGGCGACAGACGGTCCACCAGAGGCACAGCGGGAAAGCAAAACGACCACGACAGCCGCTGCCATCATGGTCGTTCCGAATTGGGAAAAGCCGGCCATCAGAGGTCGAACTTGATGCCCTGGGCGAGCGGCAGCTCGGTGCTGTAGTTGATGGTGTTGGTCTGCCGGCGCATATAGGCCTTCCAGGCGTCGCTGCCGGATTCACGGCCACCGCCGGTTTCCTTTTCACCCCCGAAGGCGCCCCCGATCTCGGCTCCGCTGGTGCCGATGTTGACGTTGGCGATGCCGCAGTCGCTGCCAGCCGCAGAGAGGAAGCGCTCGGCACTCCGCAGGTTGGTGGTCATGATGGCAGAGGAGAGCCCCTGCACCACGCCATTCTGCATGGCGATGGCCTCGTCGAGGGTCTCATACTTCATCACGTACAGGATGGGGGCAAACGTCTCGTGCTGGACGATGGCCATGTCGTTGGTCGCCTCGGCAATGGCCGGCTTGACGTAACATCCGGAGGCGTACTCCCCCCCTTCCAATACACCGCCTTCCACCAGGATTCGTCCGCCTTGGGCGACCACATCCTGGAGGGCCTTCTCGTACATGCGCACGGCATCGTGGTCAATGAGCGGGCCGACGTGGTTGTTTTCATCGAGCGGAGAGCCGATGCGCAGCTGGCCATAGGCCTTGGTGATGGCGGCCACCACCTTGTCATAGAGGCTGCTGTGGATGATGAGCCGGCGGGTGGAAGTGCAGCGCTGGCCGCAGGTTCCCACGGCGCCAAACACGGTTCCAGGAACCACCATTTTGAGGTCGGCATCGGGCTCGACGATGATGGCGTTGTTGCCCCCGAGCTCCAGCAGGCTCTTGCCGAGGCGTGCGGCCACGGCTTGGGCGACAATCTTGCCCATTCGGATGGACCCCGTCGCGGAAATCAGGGCCACGCGCTTGTCGTGGGTCATCATTTCACCGACGGTGTAGTCGCCCTGGATGATGCAGGACAAGCCTTCGGGCACATGATCCATGTCCCGGGTGACCTCATTCCAGATGTTCTGGCAGGCCACAGCGGTCAGCGGAGTCTTCTCGGAGGGCTTCCAGATGCAGGCGTTTCCACACACCCAAGCAATGGCCGTGTTCCAGTTCCACACGGCCACCGGGAAGTTGAAGGCGCTGATGATGCCGACAACGCCAAGGGGGTGCCATTGCTCGTACATGCGGTGCCCCGGACGTTCGGAATGCATTGTGAGTCCGTAGAGCTGGCGGGACAGACCGACGGCAAAGTCACAGATGTCGATCATCTC
>WTID01000220.1:0-10092 GCA_011522855.1 Flavobacteriales bacterium | reverse complement strand
CCGATTTGGACACCGGCATTGGCATCGCTGAGTCCGAGTTGGTCGAGATGGGGCTTCATGTTCATGGTGGCGGAATTGCGACGCGAAGGTACGTGGCAGCCCTGCCTCCCCCTGATTTTCTTTAGTTTGTTGAAAATCAGTGTTTTGTGGTTTGGTGCGAACTCGGTGGAGCCGGGAGTTTGGTTCGGGAAATGGTGTGGGGCCGTTTATGGGCGGTTTCTGGGCCCCGCGGGTGTTCCACGTGGAACGTTATCGGCCGAGGTAGAGCATCAGGACGTTCAGGTCCGAGGCGGAGACTCCACTGATGCGTCCGGCTTCTCCGAGGGTCTGAGGGCGGAGTTCGTCCAGCTTTTGTCTGGCCTCCATGCTGAGTGAGGTGAGTCGTGCATACTCCAGGTCGTCTGGAATGCGCAGCGCGCCCATGGTCTTCATGCGATCTGCCTGCTCCTGTTCTTTCTCGATGTAGCCTCGGTACTTGATCGTGGTTTCCACGTGCTGAATCCAAGAATCGGGCATTTCTCCCGTGTTGAGCGGGAGTTGGTCTATGTGGATGTGGGGCCTGCTGATGAGTTTGGTCCAGCGTGTTTTTTGTTTGATGGGCTGGCTTCCCGCGGCCTCGAGGGAGGGGTTGACTGTTTTGGGATCGGCTGAGGTGGTCTCCAGTTCTTTTTCCAGGGCTGCCATCCGGTTTTGTTTCACGTGGAACATCTCCCATGCGTCTTCTTGGATTAGGCCGAGCTCGTGGCCTTTGGGCGTGAGCCGTTGGTCGGCGTTGTCTTGACGGAGCAGGATGCGGTACTCCGCGCGGCTGGTGAACATGCGGTAGGGTTCGTCCGTCCCTTTTGTGATGAGGTCATCGATGAGAACTCCGATGTAGGCTTCATCGCGGCCCAGCGTGAAGTTGGTTTGGTCTGTGTTCTTCAGGTGGGCGTTGATCCCGGCCATGAGTCCTTGGCACGCTGCTTCTTCGTATCCCGTGGTCCCGTTGATTTGACCTGCGAAGTAGAGGTTGGTCAAATTCCGGGTTTCAAGGGTGTGATGCAATTGTGTGGGTGGGAAGTAGTCGTACTCCACGGCATATCCAGGACGGAACATTCTTGCGTGCTCCAGCCCGGGAATGTGTCGCATGGCGGCGAGTTGTGCTTCTTTGGGGAGAGAGGTGGAGAAGCCATTCAGGTAGGTTTCGACGGTATGCCGGCCCTCAGGTTCGATGAAGATTTGATGACGGTCCTTGTCGGCGAAGCGGTGGATCTTGTCTTCAATGCTGGGGCAGTAGCGCGGCCCTTTGCCTGTGATGGCACCGCTGAAGAGAGGGCTATCAGCCAGGCTGTCTTGGAGAATGGCGTGGACACGCGGGTTGGTGTAGGTGATGTGACAGGGGTGCTGGTTGCTCAGGTCCGGTGACTCAAAGTGGCTGAAGGCTTCCGTGGCCTCGTCGCCGTGCTGGATTTCGGTCTTGCTGAAGTCGATGCTTCGTCCGTCAATCCGAGGAGGAGTTCCGGTTTTCATTCGGCCAGTCAGGAAGCCATGATCGGCGAGCTGCTGTGTGATGCCTTCAGCAGCGCGTTCTCCGGACCGGCCCCCTTGGAATTGCTGATGTCCCAGGTGGATTCGTCCTTGGAGAAAGGTGCCGGAAGTCAGGATGGTAGATTGGGCGTAGATGTCAACACCCAATTGCGTTGTGACGCCACGAACGGATCCATTCTGGATGATCAAAGACGTGACCATGTCTTGCCAGAGGTGGATGTTGGGGTGCGCTTCCAGGGTCATCCGCCATTCATTGGCAAAAGCGTGGCGGTCGTTTTGTGTCCTGGGAGACCACATGGCGGGGCCTTTCGACCGGTTCAGCATCCGGAATTGAATGGCGCTTCGATCGGAAATGCGGCCACTCATGCCGCCCAGGGCGTCCACCTCTCGAAGGATTTGGCCTTTGGCAACACCACCCATGGCGGGATTGCAGCTCATGGCCCCAATGGTGGTCAGGTTCATGGTGATGAGCAGCACTTTGCTGCCCATCTGGGCCGCAGCGTGGGCTGCTTCATTTCCGGCGTGTCCGCCCCCGACAACAAGGACGTCATAGGATTCTAGCATGGCGGTAGTTCCACGTGGAACATCAGGAAGTGAGGAAGGTTCGTTGCTCCAGCCAATGGTCTTCAGCACGCCTCATTTCGGCCTTGGATTGAGGGGTGTCATCCTGCATTCCTGTCAAGTGCAGGACGCCATGGGCCATGACGCGATGGAGTTCATCCAAGGGGCTGGAATTCAGGTGTTTGGCGTTGTCTCTAGTGCGGTCGATGGAGATCACGATGTCCGCGGTGAGACCGTGTGCCGAGGGAGTGGGAAACGTGAGGATATCGGTGTAGTAGTCGTGATCCAGGTGTTTGCGGTTGAGGGACAGCATCTCCTCGTCGTTGGTGAAGAGGAAGTTCAGTTCACCGATGTCATGTCCATTTTTCTGGGCGCAATCTTGAATCCAAGAGCGCACGGCGGCGCGCTGGGCGAGCCGAAAAGGCGTGTTGAGGAACTGGAAGGTGATGGTGCCCGAGGCGTTCACTGAGCAGCAGTGGGCTGGGGGAGGGCGTTCTCGAAACGGAGAATGGCGATGCGGCCGAGTTCTTCGAATTCACAGGTGTCCGCGAGTTGGCGCATGAGGAACACGCCGCGACCGTTGGGCTTCTCGAGGTTTTCAGGAGCGGTGGGGTCGGGGACGTTGTCGAAGTCGAATCCAGGGCCTTGATCTGCCACACGGAACTCGAGGATGGGCCCTTCCGCTTTCACTTCGATGTCGACCATCTTGCTGGCATCCAGTTTGTTGCCGTGAACAACTGCGTTGTTGACGGCTTCGGTCATCGCGATGAGGATTTCCCCGTAATGGGTCTCCTCGACACCGAATTCCTCACAGAGCCCATTGATGAGCCCTTCGACTTCGGTGATGCCTTCCATGCGGGAGGCGATCTGCAATTTTCTCACTTCGGCCATGCTGTGGATTCACTCCCTGTTCGGGACTTCCAAAGTATTGAAATAATCGTTGACGCGGAGCTTGTAGTAGGGGGTGAGGTCCGCGGGAACGGTTCTGAGCAGCTCGATTTCCTGGGCCTTCTTGCGCTGGTACTCCTCGAGGCTTGGGGGCAATTCTGTCGGGGTTTCCCGTGCTGTGCGGGATTCCCGCTCCTCCTTCTCGCCCCGGACACGCTCGGCATTCTCTGCTTTGAGCAGTCGGGTGAGGATGTCCTGCTGGCGTTCGAGCGTGAGCTGATCGAGCTCGCCGTTGACGATGTCCTTCTCGATTTCCTCCATCTCCTTGGCGATGTCCTCGAGGCCGTTTCCCGTGCCGGATCCGTCCTCATTGAGTTGTCTTCCAAGTTCTTGGGTCATCTGTCGGATGGCGGCCTGCTGGGCGGCCATCTGGGCGAGTTCCTTGCTGAGTCCCCGCTTGCCTTCTTTCCCCTCTCCCTTGTTGAAGCCTTTCATCTTCTCCTTCATGCGCTCGAGCTGCTTGGAGAGGGATTGCTGCATGCCCTTGATCTGCTTGGCGCTGGGGGAGGGTTTGGAGCCGCTGCCGCCCGGCTTTTCGCAATTTCCGGTGCCCGGCTTGTTGCAGCTGGATTCGTTCTGCATCTGCTGGAGCACGTCATCCAGGAGCAGGGCGAGGTTGTTGAAGGAGGTCATCACATACTGCTGGTTGGTCGTGATGATGCCCGTCTCGCGGTCGGTGAAGCCGTCGAGGGCTTGGCCCATGTGCAGGTTGACGAGGCTGATCTCGCGGTTCACGATGCTCTGGAGCTGGGTGATGCGCTTGCTGAGGGCAAACAGGCTGTCCTTCACCATTTCCGCATCGTCCTTGAGCTTGCGCTGGAACTGGCCGTGCGTCACGTAGCGCGGGTCGTCCTTCTGGGTGTCCTCCACAGCGGCCATGAGGTCCTCCTCATCGAAGGACAGCGTGATGATGTTCTCGAGCAGCGCGCGTAGCGCCTCCATGTCCTCCTCCATGGACTCCTGCTCCTGTTGCTGCATGGCGCTCTCCATCTGCTGGGCCATCTGCTGCATTTTCCCGGCTGCGTTCTTCTGGCTCTCCGAGGCCTTCTTCTCCTTGCCGCTGTCGAGCTTTTCCCCGGCCTCCTCCATGCTCTCCTCGATCTCCTTCTGGAGCTCCTCCATCATGGGCATGCCGTTGGGGTTCTCCAGCTCCTCGTTGAGCTTCTTGGCGTCGTCCAGGGCCTCCTGGATCTTGTCGAATTCCTGATCGAGTGAGTCCTGCTTCGCCTTGAGGTCTTCTTCCGGGGTCTCTCCCTCGGCCGTTTCCTCAGCGAGCTTCTCCTGTTCTTCCGCCAGCTTTTCGAGGTCGGAGATGGCCTCCTCCATCTTTTGCTCCCATTGGAGCTGCTTGAATTGCTCGAGTGCCCGGTCCAATTCCTGCTCCATGGCCTCCTGGTCGAGATCCATTTGCTCGAGCTGCTCCTCAATCTTTTCCTTGTCGCCCTCCTCGAGCTGCTCCATGAGCTCCCTGAGCTCGTCGAACATCTGCTGGAGTTCGTCCGTCATGACCTCGTCCATGAGCTTCTGGAGTTCTTCCTGCTTCTTCTGCAATGCCTCGTTGGGCTGCTCGAATTCGGCCTGCAACTCGTTTTTCTTCCGGTTCTCCTGCTGCATGCGCTCCACCTCTTCCTTCAGGGCCTCCTGCTGCTTCAGCAACTCCTCGAGCGCGGCTTTTTCCTCCCAGCCGAGCTCCTCCTCTTCCATGAGTTCGCGGCGTAGCTCCCGCATTTCCTCCCGCAGGCGGCGGGCCTCCTCGAGGTTTGCTTCAAGAGCCGCCGTGAGTTCCGTGTCGGCGCTGTCCAATTGCTGCGCGAGTTCCTCGGCTGTGGGGGCCTGGTGGACGAAGGTGCGCGACTGCGTCATTTTGGGGCCATTCACGCCGTCATTGTCCCGGATTTCGAACCAATACTCGACCTCGTCGCCCAGGCCGATGCCGGCTTCGGAGAGGTCCCAGAGGTGAATGAAGCCGTCCTCCCGACCAGAAGGGCGGTCGAGGGTGAGGGCTTCGCGGTCAGCCCCCTTCAGGCGGTAGACGAAGCGCAGGGAGGTGAAGCCATAGTCGTCCTGCACCAGGCCATTGAAGGCGATGCGGTTGAGGGTCAGGCTGTCGGGGAGCTCCACGACGCGGATGGTGGGCCTCCGGTCGGCGATGGTGCGCAGGCGGTATCGGACGGAATCCTCATCGCGGACGTCGGTGGACCGGGGGTGGAAGGCATAGCTCAGGTCCTCCTCGGCGGTGCGGGTGAAGCTGAAACGGTTGTCCACGTCGGGCTCCAGGTCTTCCCGTTCTCCTCCCCAGCGCAGGCCGAGCCGGTCGGCATGGCGGGTGCCAAGCTGGAAGGACAGGGTGCTGCCCTCGGGCACATCGAGGTCCCCTTCATTGCGTTGCTCGAACGGCGGAAGTCCGGTGTGGGCCGGCGGACGGACCGACACCTTGAGGTCCTGCAGTTCGGGGCGGGGGAGGACGGTCAGGACGAGGTCGAGCGCCGGTGTGCCGGGGGCAGAGACGACGAGGTCCATGGATTCCCGGACGGCGCGAAACGTGTGCTCCCACGCCCCGTCACCGTTGCGCTCCATGCGGAAGCGGCCGTCTCCGGCCTGCACATCGACCCGGGCGGGCACCACGGTGCCGACCGTGCGAATGGTCAGGGTGTAGTCCGTGCGGGCAATGGTGCGGAGGTCCCCATCGTGGACGAGGCGGAAGTCCGGCATGTCGAGGGCTTCCGTCCGGTGGTGGATCAACCGGTCCGTCGGGGCTTCCATCGCTTCCGGCAGGGCGAGATACAGCCCGGCAAACAGGGCGATGGGGGGGAGGACGAACTTCAGGTAGCGCCGGTTCTCGCCGAAGTCCACCGCGGAGGTGAACCGGTAGGGGCGGAGTTGGTCGCTGCGCTGGGCAATGGACGCGAGGATGAGCTCCCGGCTGCCTTCGTCCATGGCGTCGGCTGTGGATTGGAGCTGCAGCGTGTTGAGGAGCCGGTCTTCGATGTCGGGAAAATGGCGTCCAATGATGCGGGCGGCCTCGGCGTGATCCAACCCGGAACGGAGGCGCACGAGCCGCATGGCGGGGAGGAGGAGGTACCGGATGGCCACGGCCGACACGACCGTGACGAACAGGTAGAACAGGGCTGTTCGGGCGGTCATGCCAAAGCGCCCCATGGCTTCGAGGCCGAGGACCACGAGCCAGGCCACCGGTACACTGGCGGCCAGAATCAGCCCGCCCCGCAGCATTTCGTTGCGGTGGTACTTCCGGACGAAGGCGTCCAGCCGGTCCTTGAGTTCCTCGTGTTGTCGGGCCATTCCGTGGGTCTCTCCGTTGCAAGGTTCCCGCCGGGTCTTGCACACCCTGAAGATACGGCCGGATTGACGCGCGGATTTCATCACATGTTAAAGCGGGGGCACAAGGAGTCGTCGTAGTTTCGCCGCCGATTCCAACGCGTTGGTTATGCGCCTCCTAGAAAACCTCTCCCACCGGGTCTTCCCCCTCTTGGCCCTTCTTTTCCTCGCCGCATCGGGCGCTTCGGCCCAGCAGGTGTTCCTCAACGAGGTGGATGCCGACAGCTACACGGTGCCGGACAGCCTGGAGTTCGTCGAGCTCTTCGGGGCACCGGATCAGCCGCTGGACGGCCACATCGTGGTGTTCTACAAGGGCGGCGGCAGTGTGCTCACGTCGACGGCCTACGCGGCCTTTGATCTGGACGGATTCCAGACCGACAGCGCGGGGTTCTTCCTGCTGGCCAACCCGCAGGTGGGGGAGGCCGACATCGAGTTCGAGCCGGGCCTCCTTCGCGACGGAGGCGATGCGGTCGCGCTGTTCGAGGGAGACAGCACGGATTTTCCGTTCGGCGCCCTGCTGACGACCAATGGACTGCTCGATGCCGTGGTGTACGGCACCGCCGACCAGACCAACCCGTTCCTGATCGACTCTTTGACCCCGGGCCAACCCCAACTCGACGAGTGGATGCTCGGCGTGGACAATGGGGGCGCCTTGGCTTGGGCCCGGCTTCCGGACGGAGGCCCGGCCTTTGGGTCCGACCAGATGGTGCTTCAGCAGCCGACCCCGGGCGCGACCAACGTGCTCGATTGTGATGGCGGCTTGATCTCAGCCCAGGGAACCGAGGGTGGCGTGGCGCAGGTGTGCGTGGACCTCGCGGGAGGCTTCCTGCCCTTCTTCGCCTCGTCCAACGCGATTGAAAGCCAATACGGCCTGGTCATCACCAACCTCGATGGTGAGGTGATCGACGTGGTGCCGGGTGGAGAAGGCAACCTCGGCTATGATTTTTCCGGGTCTCCTTCTGGTCCCTGCCTCGTCTGGGGCATGAGCTATGATGGGGAGCTTGAGCCGGAATCGATTGCCGTGGGTGCCCCGTATGACAGCATTTCCGCCACGGGATGCGTCTCGTTCAGCGCCCTCCCCGTGGAGGTCGACCGCCTCTACTGCCTGCCGCCGAGCTGTGATGGGGGGACCATCCTGACCGCGGCCGGGGACGACGAGGCCATCGGGTGCCTCGGCTTCGCCAACACGCTCCTCCACTTCGGCTACACCTCCCAGAGCCCCGAGGCGGACTACCTGTTCGTGATCGCCGACGCGAACGGCGACATCCTCGATTCCACGAGCACGCCCGAGTACGACTTCGAGACGCTGGGCCTCGGCGAGTACACGGTGCACGGCTTCAGCCACCTCGGCGCCATTGACTCCACCACGTTCGGCGTCGGCCTGCCCGTTTCGGGCATTGCTGCGGACTCGTGCGGCCTGCTCACCGGCGAACCGTTGGACGTGTCCATCCTTCCGTGCGACCCCAGCGGCCTGTGCGTCGACCTCTTCTTCTCCGAATACCTCGATGGAACCGGATGGGACAAAGGCCTCGAGATCTACAATCCGAGTGCTACCGCCACTGCGGACCTCGGTGAATATGCCGTCAAGACCTACAACAACGGCAGCACCGTGGCGACCCACGAGGTGCAGCTCAGTGGCGCTCTCGGCCCGGGAGAGGTGTTCACCATCGTCAATCCCCTGGCCCCTCCGTTCCTGCTCCAGTTGGCGGACCTCATTGACGACGTCACTCTGTTCAATGGCAATGATGCGACCACCCTCGAGCGCAATGGGGTGGAAGTGGACGTGCTGGGAGAAGTGGGCGTCAACCCCGGAGAGGGTTGGCCGGTCAACGACGTGACCATGCTGCACCACACCCTGGTGCGCAACGCGGACGTGACCGTCGGTTCCGATGACTGGGATGTGGTCCAGTTCCAATGGCAGGATTACCCCGAAAACACCTACGACTATTTCGGGGACCACACAGCCAATCCCTGTGGCATCGACACCAATGCGACCCCCACCTTGGGCTTCGGCGTGTCGGAAATCGTGGCCTTCGAGGGCGATGTGCTGCTGATTGAATTGCCCATTGACCTGCCCATTGCGCCGGTCGACGTCCAGGTTTCCGTCATGGAAGGGGGCACGGCGACCCCGGTGGCCGATTTCGGCACCCTGTTCCCGCTGGACATCACGTTTCCGCAAGGGTGGCTTGAAGCCCAGTCCTTCACCGTGGGCATCGTCGATGACTTCGAGCCCGAGGGCCTCGAGACCTTCACGCTGGAGTTGACCATCACCCAAGGCGAGGCCGAGGTGACCATCGGATCGCTCACCGTTCAAATCGCGCCGAGCGACCTCGGGTTCCCGCATTACCCCATCGCGGATGTCCGGGGCATCGACGCCAACGGGGTGTTGGACAGCCTGCTCGTGCCATGTGAACTCCGCGGTGTGGTCCATGGATTCAACACCTACCCGAGCGGCTTGCGGTTCACCATCATCGACCCCACCTCCGGCATCGAGGTCTGGAGTCCGGTCGAGAACTTCAATTACCTCGTCAACGAGGGGGACAGCGTCCGCATCCGCGGCGCCATCCAGCAATTCCAGGGCCGGGCGCAGATCAAGGCGGACACGCTCATCCTCGCTGCCCAGGACCAGCCGGTCCAGGAGCCGCAGCTGGTCAACGCGCTCAATGAGGACACCGAGAGCGACCTGATCCGGTTGAAGTGCGTGGAGCTCGTCAATCCCAACGATTGGACCAACCTTCCGCCACAGTTCGAGGTGTATGTCTCCACCGGGGCCGCCCTGTACAAGATGGTGATCGACGCGGACACGGACCTCTTCGGTACCGAGGCTCCGGACGGCATTTTCGGTGTGACCGGCATCGGAGGGCAACGTGATGATGAGGCCCCCTTCCTCGATGGCTACACCATCCTGCCCCGCGGGGCCTTCGACCTGTCGGAGCCGGTTTCAGCCGACTTCACCGCCCCGTCTCCCTGGCAGGCGGAAGATGGCCCCGTGCCCTTCCAGAACCTTTCTGAAGGCGCCGGCGGCTACTTCTGGAGCTTCGGCGATGGCTCGCCGCTGGATACGACGGCCTCGCCGTTCCACGAGTTCCCCGTGGACAGCACGTACACGGTGATCCTCACGGCAGAAAGTGTCGATGGCATCTGCACGGACCAGGCGTCCCAGGAGGTCATCGTCGTCTTCCCCGACACGTCGACCATTGGAATCGAGGGCGCTCCCGCACCTGTGGGTCCGCTTACCGCCGGCCCGATTCCCTTCGGCCTGGCCGGTCCCCTGCGCCTGGAGTGTGAGGTAGACCTGACCAGCTGGGTGCTCGTCGATGCGGCCGGCCGCCCCGTCCGCTCCGGAGGCAGGGTGGTGGCGGGCGCACCGTGGACCTTGGAGGCTGAAGGCTTGGTTTCTGGGTGGCACGCCTTGGTCTGCACGGCCAGCGATGGCCGCCGGTGGACCCTCGAGGTGTTGGTGGACTGAGTCGATGCGGCCATCCCGGGCGATTCTCCTGCTCCATGCCACCGTGGTGGTCTTCGGCTTTACCGGGGTCCTCGGAAAGCTGATTGTGCTGCCCGCCGTGCCCCTCGTCTTTTGGCGAACCTTGATTGGCGCCCTTGGGCTCCATGTCTGGATGCGGATCCGTCGGCGGGGGAAGGGCATTCCGTCCGATCTGATCCTGCCCGTGGCGGGAACCGGCGTCCTGGTGGCCCTCCACTGGGTCACCTTCTTCG
>WTID01000003.1 GCA_011522855.1 Flavobacteriales bacterium | reverse complement strand
CCGAGGACGACCTCCCGAAGCGCCGCGAGGCGGCTGGGCTTGCCGTCCCGGCCCGCATTGAGGACGTCGGACAGGGCCCGCGCCATTTCCTTGAAGCTCCGTTCGTCGAACCGGGCATCGAGCACCCAGCTGCGGTGCGTCGCCTGTTCGGGGAGCTCCTCCCCATCGAGCACCACCTCGGCTTCCAATCCCCGCGCCGAGCGGACGATGCCCCGGTGGGACACCGCCTCGCCCTTGGCATCCGATGACGAAAGCTGCACGGCAGACCCCGACCGGAACGCCCCGGGCTCGCCGGATTCAGCCTGGATTTCCACCGTGGGCCGCCCACCCAAGGTGAAGGCGGTGCGCACGATGCTGACGGGGGCCCAGGTGAGGCCCTCGGCCTTGCGGCGCGCCACGGGCTGGCCCTCAAGGATGGCGGCATACCGCGCTTCCTCCGCCCGGTGCTCGAGAACGAGCGCTTCGGTCAGGGCGGACAACTCCGCGATGCTGTCGCGGTGGGCCATGGTCGATTATTGGCGGTCGCGCAGGATCTGGAGGGGACCGACATAGCGGAACCCTTCGCCACTCTCCGTGATGACCCCGTTGTGCTCGATGTCCTCCAGCGGCAGGTCATAGGAGTTGACGTCCATTTGCACGTAGTAGGTGCCCTCGGCCGCCTCCTCCTCGTCCGGGGACCACGTGTTCTCATAGTCCTCCTGGTAGTAGAGAACCTCGCCCCACCGGTTGTAGACCGTGAGCGTGGGACCGAGGGAACTGATGGCGTTGCCCTTGATTTCGAAGGCGTCGTTCTCTCCGTCGTTGTTGGGCGTGAAGACGTTGGGAATCAATTCGATGGCACAGGGGCCGAAGTTGACGTCGAAGCTCATCGCGTCCTCTCCGATGCACGGCGGGGCCATGCTGACCACCACGTTGTACACGTCCGTCGAGTTCACGGTGAGGGCGCTGCCCGTCTCGGCGAGGGTGCCGCCCAGCCCGGAACTCCAGACGAACTCCAGCTCCCATTCGGAGACCCCGAGGTCGGGCACGAGGATGTGGTCGTCCCCGATGCAGAGGCCGTAGAGCTCTTGGTCCGGGCCGAGGACCGGCGGAGCGTAGATGCCCACCGGGACCGTGGCGCTGGCGAGACACTCGTCAATGTTGCCGCCGGTCATGTTCATCGTGACGGTGACGTTGACCGGGGAATCCAATCCGTCCACCGTGGCCGTGGCACCGCTGTTGTTGCCGCTCACCGGGTTGATCGACCCGTCCGTGGTCTCCCACGTCCAGTCGACGTTGAGGTTGCCGGGAACGTCCGCGGTGGTGGCCGTCAATTCGACCGGCACGCCGCACCAGTTGTCGGCGGCCGTCAAGTCCACCTCCGGGGCGGGCTCCACCGTCACGACCATGGTGTCGGATGACGTGCAGCCGAAGTCGTTGGTGACCGTGTAGACGTATTCGAAAATGCCCTGGTTCTCCGGCAGGATGCTGATGTTGTCGCAGTCCCCGCCATCGTCCACGATGAAGGGCCCGGTCCAGAAGCTGCTGTCGCAATCGGCGCCGATCTGCGGGGTGAAGACGATCGGATCGGGATACAGGCTGGGCTCGAAGTTGATGAACCAGTCGAAGATGAAGCCATTGTCCGACCCCCAGCTGTCGCAGACCTCAATGGTCCAGGTGCCGTTGAGCGGACAGCCTTCGAGCAGGGTCCAGGGCTGGGCCGCTTCATAGGTGCCGCTGGGCAAGGTGCCGCCCGCGTTGTCCGCCCAGGTGCCGTTCGTGGCGTCCGGGGACCAGAAGTAATCGTATCCGACGCCCGGGTCATTGGCCTGGGCATCCACATCGACCGGCTCTCCGAGATAGGTGCCGCCCCCACCCTGCTGGTGCACGCCCATGGAACTGCCGTCGGGGCAGATGAACGTGATGGTGAGGTCGCCCATGAAGCTGTGCTCGAAGTTGATGAAGAAGTTCTCGAAATCCTCCGCCGACTCGATCACTTGGCCCGAGTTGAAGGCGGTGTAGACGATGGACGAGCTGAAGCACTGCGTCTGGTCGTCCGGGATGAAGAGGCCGCCACCGAAGTCCACGTTGGGCGAGCTGTCGTAAGTAATGCCCTCGGCCACACCGACCACAGGGTATTCCTCGCCGGCGCAGATCTGAAGATCCTGCGTCGTGCCTTCGAAACTCGTCGGCGTCGAGACCAGGATGAGATGGTCGACCAAGTTGCCATTCGGACAGTCGTTGTTGTCGACCAGGTAGAGCTGGACGTTGTAGGCCCCGGGCTCATCGTAGCTGTGGGTCACTTCCGGGCCCGAGGTGTCGGAGTTGCCATCGTCGAAGTCCCACTCCCAGCTCGCGATGAGGAAGTCCTCGGCTGCCGTGGACCCGGTGCCGTCGAACTGGATTTCCTCCCCGACGCAGATCTGCAGCGGAACGGTTTCGACCGCGCCGTCAATGGTGGTGACCACGTTGGCTTCGGGACGCTGGCAGGGCTCCTCGCAGATGACCTCGGCGGTCCAGTTTGAGTTGTCTGTGGCGTCTGACGTGAATTGCCAAGTGATGCACCCGGAGGCGTTGGTCACGTCGTCCATCTGGCTCCAGATGTCCTGGCCCTGCAGGTCGAAGCCGGTGTAAATCCCATCGGGCTGCCCAACGGCCTCATCCGACAGCCACATGAAGAGGGTGTCCCCGGCGCCGAGGGCGCAGAGGTTGAAATAGAAATTGATGACGGGATCCGCCGGCAAATCCGGGCAAAAGGTCATCGTGAAGTCGGCGTTCGGGGACGCGTCTCCGGCCGTCAGGCCATTGTCCACGAAGAAAAAGTCACACCCGGTGTAGGTGCCGCCCTGGGAGATGGACACCTCCTGGGACCACACGGACAGGGACAGGCCGGCGAAGGCCAGGAGGGCAAGAATGCGGTTCGGCATTTCAGTCATTCAGCGTTGGCCCTTGGCCTGGCGGGAGAGGTGCCGGGTGTACAGTCCCTGGCAGCGTTCGACACTGTGGAATTGCAAGGCGCCGCGGTCGCCCACCTTGAAGTTGGTCGGCAGGCTCGGATCGGCGCTGTACTCGATGGCCCATTCACGGGGATCGAAGGTCGTCGGGTCGAAATCGGCTGCGGAAAAGACCGTGGTGCCGTCAGCGGACGGGGTGCCGTCGAGCTCGGGAAACTCGGCACCTTTCGGCATGTCGGCCACGAAAATCCAGCCCTCGGCGGCCACGAAGGCGTCGAATTCAGGGCCGGAGTGGGACTCGATGGACAGCGTTGTGCCCTGTGTCTGCTGGGCATTCACATGTTGCGGGGCCATCCAGCAGAGGGCGAGGATGGCGGGGATCAGGCGGTTCACTTGCATGGTTTCCTCAAACTAACCCACCTCAGGGGGCAGGAGTTGCTCGAAAGTACCACATTTGCGGCCCCTCGATTCCGATTGCGATGAGACTTATCGAAGTCAACGACAAGAAAACCCGCACCGCCTTCCACGCCGTGCCCGACGCCATCTACGCCGGCAATCCCGTGTGGATTCCCCACCTCCGCCAGGACATCGACAAGGTGTTCGATCCGGAGAAGAATCGCCTCTTCAAGAAGGGCGCGAAGGCCATGCGCTGGCTGGTGCAGGACGACAGCGGCCGGTGGGTCGGCCGCATCGCCGCCTTCGTCAACCCCAAGTACAGCAAGGGCATGGAGC
>WTID01000126.1 GCA_011522855.1 Flavobacteriales bacterium | reverse complement strand
CGGGTGCCCTCGAAGGTGGTGAAGGTGGCCCAGGCCGAGTCGAGCAGGGTCCGCTGGACCCGATCGGCCGGGGGCCAGGGACCAAGCTGCAGGATGTCGGTGACGAGGGGCTCGATGCCGGCCGGGGCTGCGGTGGGTTCAGGGAGCGGGGCGGCGTCAAGGACCATCTTCCAGGACGCCTCGGTGACGAGGGCGGGTCCGGTCGGGGTGACGTCGAAACGGCCGTAATCGCCCCGGTCCACGTCGCACCCGGCCAAGAGCAGGAGGGCCATGATGGGGAGCCAGCCCGATGGGCGATGGCGGAGAATCCAGTGGGGAACGAATGGACGCATCGGAGGTGTAAAAATGTGGGGCGGAGGGCCGATTCGTTGGGATTCGGCATGCATTTTGCCGACGGAAGGACGTTCGTCAATCCACACAGCCCATGTCCATTCACAAGACACCGACTCTTTTCCTCGCCCTCGCCGGCCTCCTCCTCACCGTCGACGGGGTGGCCCAACAGAACAACGCGTCGCCGAACTCCGGTCGTGCCCGATACGCGGAACCCAAGTTTCGCATGGGCCTTCATCTGCTGCCGTCGATTGCCTGGCTCGATGCGCGTGATGGCAACACGGTCAGCGACGGGAGCATCGGCCGGTTTGGCTTCGGCTTCACGGCCGACATCATGTTTGCCGACAACTACGCGATTGGGACCGGGGTCAACGTCTTCCGCAACGGGGGCAAGTTGACCACCATCGAACGCCTGACCGGTGATCCGCTCGACCTGGCCAACGACACGACCCAATTTGTGGTGCAGCGCGAACGGACGCTGACCCAGCATTGGGTCGAATTGCCGGTCAGCTTCAAGTTCCGGACCCGGGAGATCGGCCACATCACGTACTGGGGCCAGTTCGGGTTGGGCCTCGGTTTGAATTTGCGGGCGACAGCGGATGACCGCGTGCAGTATCGGTTCCGAAACGATCCGCTGATCATCACCGGCAGCGAATGGGTGGAGGACCTCGCAACCGGGGAAATCGAATACAAGGATGTGCCCGTGGAGGACGAGGTGGCCCTCATGCGGGCGGCCATGATCGTCGGCCTCGGCATCGAGTACAACCTCAGCGGAAAGACCGCGCTCCTGCTTGGGGCGACGTTCAACAACGGCCTCTTCAACGTGGCCAACAACCGCAATTTCGGGCCGACCCTCGACGAGGAGCACCTGACGGCGTTGCCGGTCTCGGATACCGCCGTTCCGCTCTTTCCTGAAGGATACGACCGGAAAATGGTCGACAACGCGATCCTTCTGAGCCTCGGATTGTTGTTCTGACATGGCCCTTCGATCCTCCCGCACCTTGGACGCTGTTGCGGCCGCCGACCACATCGGCCGCTGGATGACCGACTACATCGATCGATCCGGCCTGGACGGCTGGGTGGTCGGGGTCAGTGGCGGCATTGACTCGGCCGTGACGTCCACGCTGGCCGCCCGCACGGGCCGGCCCACGACGGTGCTGCGCATGCCCATTCACCAAGCGGCCGATCAGGATCAGCGCGGGGCGGACCACATCGCGTGGCTGGAGTCTGAATTCGACAACGTCTCCTCGCTGGTCGTGGACCTCACGCCGTCATTTGATGGCCTGTCCGATGCCCTGGCCGGGGCGTCCGGTGCGCCGTTTGGCGGTTTGTCGCTGGCCAATGCGCGGGCCCGCCTCCGGATGACGACGCTCTACGCCGTGGCGGCCGAGCGCCGTGCCCTTGTGGCCGGCACCGGCAACAAGGTCGAGGACTTCGGCGTCGGCTTCTACACCAAGTACGGCGATGGGGGCGTGGACCTCAGTCCAATCGCCGACCTGCTCAAGAACGAGGTGTATGCCCTCGGACGCGCCCTCGGGGTGGGAGAGGCCATCCTGAATGCCGCGCCCACCGATGGATTGTGGGGCGATGACCGGACGGACGAGGACCAGCTCGGGGCGACCTACGATGAGCTCGAGTGGGCCATGGAACAGGTGGCCGCCGGCCGCACGGCCGACACGTTTGACTCTGGCTCCCGCGAGGCGGCGGTGCTGGAGATCTACCTCCGCCACCACCGGGCCAACCGGCACAAGATGGACCCCATCCCGGTCTGCGAGATCCCGGCTTCCTTGTTCAGCTGAGCCTTACTCCTCCTTGAGGATGGCCCAGTCTTGGCGAACGGCAGTGCCGTCGGCGAGCTTGAGCACCAAGGTGTAAGTGCCCGGGTCGAGGAACCCGTCTTCATTCAGCTTCTTGGGGACGAATTCGAGGGTCTGCCATCCGCGGCGGGTCGATTCGAATTCGGTCTGCATCACGATGGCACCGGTGCTGTCCTCGGCTTGGAGATAGCACGTCCCGCCTTCCGGCAAGAAGGCGCTCACGCTCACTTCCGGCTCCCAGGCGTCGCCCCAGCCATACCCGCGTTGGCCCCATCCTTCGCGCCACTCGAGCTCGTCGGGCGCGTCGAACCGGAGAGAGGTCATGTCCACCTCGTCTTCGCTTAGGCCGTTGATCAGCGGCTCGATGTCGAGCACCCAGATGCTGCGGCCGTGGGTGCCGATGACGAGGTCGTCTTCCTGTTCCTGAATGACGAGGTCGTGCACCGGAACGCGCGGCAAATCGGGGTGGGCCACCGACCAGCTCAGGCCGCCATCCATGCTCACGTAAAGGCCGCCGTCGGTGCCGCAGAACAGCAAGCCGTCGACATCAGCGGATTCGGCGAGCGCGTTGATGGGCTCCATGGGCAGGCCGCCGCGGGCGGTGCCGTCGTCGCCGAGCCGGGTCCAAGTCGCGCCAGCATCCTCGGACACGTAGAGGTAGGGGGCGAAGTGGTCGTGCCGGTAGCCGTTGAAGGTGGCGTAGAGCCGGTCGGCGTCGTGGTGCGACCACAGGACTTCAGAGATCCAGAGGGAGCGGTCCGGGGAGGCGTTGGGCGCTGGCGGCGTGCGGTCCTCCCAAGTGTAGCCGCCGTCCATGCTCGTGTGGAGCAGACCGTCATCGGAGCCGACGGCGAGTCGGCCGAAGCGCAAGGGGCTTTCGTTGAGGGATGTGAGTGAGCCGAAGGGCACGTTGCCCTGTCGGGATCCGCGGGTCAGGTCGCCGGACATGGCTTCGAAGTCGTCGCCTTGGGCGAGCGAACGGTGCACGCGGTTGGACGCCATGTAGAGCACGTCTTGGTGGTGGCGGCTGAGGTAAATGGGGGTTTGCCAATTCCAGCGGAGCGGCGTCTCGCCGAGGGTGTGCTTGGGGTGCAGGAAGGCGCGGTCGCCGGTTTGCTTGTTGGAGCGGGCATACCAACCGAATTGGGAGCCCGTGTACACCGTCTCGTTGTCGCGGGTGTCGACCTGGATTTGCATGCCGTCCCCGCCGTTGAGCCGGTCGTAGGGGTAGTCGCCGGTCTGGTGCCAACGCGGGCTGGCCTCGTATCCGCTGGGGCCTCGCCAGGTGCCGTTGTCCTGCAATCCGCCATAGATGCGGTAAGGGCTGGCATCGTCCACGGCCACGGCGTAGAACTGGCCCACCGCCGGGGAATTGCAGCTGGTCCAATGCTCGCCGCCGTCGAAGGTGACGTTGATGCCGCCGTCGTTGCCGTTGATGAGGTGCAGCGGGTCGGCCGGGTCGAACCAGATGTGGTGGTGGTCGACGTGGACGTTGTCCTGGGCAATGGAGGACCACGTGGCGCCGCCATCGGTGCTCTCCAGCAG
>WTID01000158.1 GCA_011522855.1 Flavobacteriales bacterium | reverse complement strand
GCATGACGCGCCGGTTGTTCGTGGAAAGCTTCGTGCAGGCATGGCAATCGCTGGTGACCAACCGGCTGAGGACGATGCTGTCCCTGCTGGGTGTCATGATCGGAATCTTCATGATCACCGCGGTTTTCGCGGTGTCCGACTCGCTGGAGGAAAACATCAAGGGCATCTTCAGCTCGGTCCGCAGCGATGTGCTCTTCGTGGAAAAAATGCCGTGGACGTTCTCCTCGGATTACCCCTGGTGGAAGTACGCGGTGCGCAAGGACCCGACCCTGGAGGACGCCGAGCTCCTGAGTGGCCGGTTGCCCTCGGCGCGCAGCGTGGCGTTCCAGACGGGCAACGTGGGCACCCTCGAACGGGGCAGCAGCAGCTTCACCGGAGCCCGGGTCGCGGCCGTCACCTTGGAGTACCTCGATGCCATCGAACTCGACATCGAGGAAGGCCGCTTCTTCACCCCCCGGGAAATGCAGGCGGGCACGCCCTCTGTCATCCTCGGCCGGGAGATCATCGAGCGGCTTTTCCCCGGGGAGGACCCCCTCGGCCAATCCTGTGTCCTGGAGGGGCGGAAGCTCCGGGTCATCGGGGTACTGGCCCAGGAGGGCACGTCGTTGGTGGGAGAAGGGTCGGACGACCTCGTCCTGATGCCGGTCACGTTTGCCCGTCAGCTCATGAACTTCAGGGCGCTCAAGGCGAGCATCCTCATCCGGGCCAAGGAGGGGGTGGACCTCGAGACTTTGAAGGGAGAGGTCATCGCGGCCTACCGCCCCCTGCGCCGATTGCATCCCCGCGACGAATCGGATTTCGCGGTCAACGAGGTGGAGATGCTCACCTCCTTCATCGACCGCATCTTCGGTCAGCTCGAAAATGGCGTCTGGTTCATCGGGGTCTTCGCCATCCTCATCGGGTGCTTTTCCGTCGCCAACATCATGTTTGTTTCTGTCAAGGAGCGGACGCCGCTGATTGGGGTCCAGAAGGCGCTGGGGGCCAAACGCAGCTTCGTCCTGGCCCAGTTCCTGACCGAGGCCGTGGCGCTGTGCATCATCGGCGCGATGATGGCCCTGCTCGCTGTGGGGCTCCTCGTGCTCCTGGTCAATGCGACCTCGGAAGGCTTCTCCCTGGTGTTCGGACTCAACCGGTTCCTGCTCGGCCTCGGCATCGCCGTGGTGAGCGGCATCGTGGCGGGACTGGCGCCCGCCATGCAGGCCGCCCGCATGGATCCGGTGGAGGCCATGCGGGCGGCGTGATGGAGTGCGAGGGGAGGTCCCCCGTCAAAGGGCGAGGCTGAGCCCCATGCCGATGACCCTGCGCTGGGGGTCCAGCGTCGTGAGGGTCCCGGTTTCCTGAATCGGGTCGGGCACGTCGAGGTGTCCGCCCATCCGTTCCCCGTATCGAACCGCGAGGAAGGCGCCCCCGCCGAGGCGGATGCGGGCTCCGGCGCCCCACCCGTAATGCAGGGTCGGGTCGAAGGCGGGCACGGCGTAGTCCGTGCGGTCGCCCGCTTCATCGAAGGTGCGGATGTCGATGAGGGTGGCGCTCATGCCCAGCTCGGCTTCGGCAAAGGGACGAAATCCGCCGCGGAAGGGATCGAGCCGGAGCACGCCCGATGCTTCGGGAAGCAGCGTTCGTCGGCGTTCGGTGGTGCCGGCTTCCGTCCCCGCGAGGGATCCGGTCCGGTCGAGCAGCCCGACACCGAGGCGGATGCCACTGTGCAGGGGTCCGGCTGCCCGGCCGAGGACGGTGACCTCCAGGCCGGCATCGACCATGAGGTTGCCTTCGGCATTCAGGGACAGCAGAGAAGTACCGCCCATTTCGAAGGCGCCCGCGCGCCGGGGTTCAAGGAAGGTGCCCCGCCGTTGGCCGAAGGCCGCGGACGTGCTGAGGACAAGGGTGAGGAGGGCGAGCGCGGCGCCCATCCGGTTTCGGGAGGAAAGGAAGTGCGTCATGGTGAACGTGGATTTGTTGTTCAAACGGCACAAAGCGTGCCAAAGCGTCTGTCGCGCCCACTTTCTTTGTGTCATGCGGGTGATGATCACGGGCTCCACAGGTCAATTGGGCGGCAGGTTGCTGACCCTTTCCGGCCATCCCGTGGCGTGGGACAAGGAGCTCCTCGCCTGCGGCCGGGACCTGCTGGACCTTGAAAGGCCCGAGACCATTCCCGGTGCGCTGGACCGCTTGCGTCCGGACGTGGTCCTGTCCTGTGCGGCCTACACCGCCGTCGATGGTGCGGAAGACGAGGCGGAACGCGCCCACCTCATCAACGGAGAAGCCCCGGGCCGGCTGGCGGCAGCCTGTGCCGAGCGCGGGATCCGGCTCCTCCACATCAGCACCGATTACGTCTTCGATGGAACGGGAACCCGGCCCTACCTGCCGACCGACCCCACCTCGCCGCTTGGGGTCTACGGGGCCAGCAAGCGGGAGGGGGAGCGCGCGATCCTCGCCGCCCTCCCTTCGGCGAGCATCATCCGGGTCAGTTGGCTCTACGACCGGGACGGAAAGAACTTCCTGAACACCATGCTGCGCCTCGCCGCGGACCGCGATGTGCTGACCGTGGTGGACGACCAGCAGGGGTGCCCGACCCATGCGGGCCATCTGGCCGAAGACCTGTTGCATTGGGTGGATCGGATGGTCCAGGACCCCGACCGGACGGCGGGCCTCCACCACTACGGCCATCGGGGGCTCACCACCTGGCATGGGTTCGCCACGGCCATCCTCGCCCGGCGCGCACCGGACGTCGAGGTCCGTCCCGTCCCGACCTCGGCCTTCCCCACGAAGGCCCGGCGCCCGGCTTACAGCAAACTCGACGAACGCCCCTTTTTCGAGGCATTGGGCCGCGAATCCGTGACGTGGGAAGCGGCCCTCGAATCCTGTTTGAGTCCGACCTTTCCCACTGGAACACCGAACTGACCGGTCATGAAACTCGACGACATCCGCCACCGGGCTGAGGCCTGGACCCGGGAACCCCACGACGCCGACACCCGCCAAGCTGTGCAGGCCATGCTGGATGATGCCGACACCGCCGCGCTCGAGGAGGCCTTCCACCAGGATTTGGCCTTTGGAACGGGAGGCATGCGGGGCATCATGGGCCCGGGCACCAACCGGATGAACGCCGCCGTGGTGGCCATGGCGACCCAGGGCTTGGCGGACTATCTCGCGGCCCACCACGACGGCCCGATGGCCGTGGCGATTGCCCACGACAGCCGGCACCGGAGCGATGAGTTCACGCGGGTGGCGGCCGAGGTCCTGGCCGGCAATGGCATCGATGCCCATGTCTTCCCGGCCTTGAGGCCGACCCCGGAATTGAGCTTCGCCATCCGCCGCCTCGGTTGTCAGGCCGGCATTGTGGTCACCGCGAGCCACAACCCCAAGGAATACAACGGATACAAGGTCTATTGGGGCGATGGAGGCCAGATTGTCCCCCCCCATGACCACGGCATCATCGAGCGCGTCCGCGCCGTGCAAGGGCTCGAGGCGGTCCGTCGCGCCCCGGCCGATGACCCCCGCATCCACATCATCGACGGGCAGCTCGATCGGGATTACCACGAGGCCATCGCGGGACACCGCATCAGCGAAACGCTGCTCGAGGAAGGCTCCGACCTGGGCATCGTCTTTTCGCCGCTCCACGGCACGGGCACGGTGAGCATGGCGCCCGCCCTCGCGGCCTGCGGATTCCGCAACGTGGAGGTCCTCGCCGCCCAAGCCGAGCCGGACGGGGCCTT
>WTID01000249.1 GCA_011522855.1 Flavobacteriales bacterium | reverse complement strand
CCCTGTTCCGTGTATTTGATTGAGTTGCTGATGAGGTTGTTGAGGATCTGGGTGATCCATTTGGCATCGGTCACCAGCCTCTCCGGGACGGTGTTGCCCATGGAGAGGGTCAACTCCAGTCCGACCCGTTCCGCCCGGTTGCGGAAGGAGTCCATGATGTTGCTGATGAGGTCGTGGAAGTTGAATTCGCTGGTCAGGCTGGTCGCCTTGCCCGAGGCCATTTTCTCGAGGTCCAGGATGTCGTTGACCAAGCTGAGCAGGTGGCGCCCGCTGAACTCCATGTAGGCCAGATGTCGGAGTTGTTCTTCCCGGTTCGGGTCGTCGTGGATCAGGAGGTCGGTGAGGCCTAGGATGGCGTTCAGCGGAGTCCGGATTTCGTGGCTCATGACCGACAGGAAGCGGGACTTCGCCTCATTGGCGGCTTCGGCCGCCTTCTGGAGGTCGAGGAGGTGGGTGATGTCATTGCCGTACAGGTTGAACTGCCCCGAAGGCAGGTGGACCACCTGGAATTCTCCGGTTTTTGTCTCGCCCGTCTCAGGGTACGATTGTGTGCACCGCCATGTGGCATGCCCCTTTTCGGCTGCGGCTTGCAGCGCCTCCTGAAGCCCTGGCCGATTCAGTGTGCTGCCGCACTGGGGGTGCTCCGGAAAGCACAGGAGTGCACTCTGGTTGATGAAGGAGATGGTCCTGTTCGGACCCATCTGGAGTACGGCATTGGGATTGCGCTCGTAGAACAGGGCGAGGGCCTCATTCGCTCGGGCGCTGGTGGCATTCTGGATTTTGGTGGCCGTGATGCCGGCGATGGTCTCCAGGATCAACTGGTCCTCGATGGTGTAGAAGTCGGGGTCAGGATGCTCGCTGTCGATCACACCCAGAATCCGGTCTCCCCAGCAGATGGGGACTGCCAGTTCGGAGAGCCGGCTGGCATCATCGGCGATGTAGTCGATGAACCGCGAGGTGTCGGCGACGCGGATGGATTCTCCTGTGCTGGCGACCCGCCCCACAATCCCGCGTCCCATCGGGATTTCAATCGGCTGGAAGATGGCTTGGTAGTCGATGCTTTTCGGGCCGAAGGCGGCCTTCTGGATGAGGATGTCGCGGTGCGGGTCCCGGAGGTAAATCACGCAGTCCACCCAGCCGAGTTTGCTGATGGTGCGCTCGGCCACCGCCCAAAGCAAGGCGTCGGGATCCTCGATCCCCACCAGGTCACCCGCAAACTCACTCAGCAAACCCAACGCATCCAGCCTCAGGACATCCTGTCTTGAGGGGCGGTTTGGGCTGTTGGGCATGGCGTTCATCACGGGCAGCATCAAGGCCCTTGAAGTTCGCCCAAGAGTCCCCTGCCCGTCTGTACGTAAAGAACGGGGGTTTTGTCAGAAGGTTCCGTAATTCCCCAGTGCGGTCAAGCCGGGACGTGGCCGAAGACGCGGCGGGCGATTTCTACCGTGGGGTTGGCCTTGCCCATGGTGTAGAAATGCAGGGTCGGGACCCCGCGATCCAACAGCTCCTCGGCTTGGCGTGTGCACCAAGAGATGCCGGCTTCCCGGACCTGATCCTTGGTCTTGGCGGCTTCGACGGCGGCCACGAGTTCGTCGGGAAGGTCGACGTGGAACACCTGCGGGAGCACGCTGAGTTGGGTGGCCGTGGTCAGGGGTTTGATGCCGGGGATGATGGGCACATCGATGCCATTGTCCCGGCACCGGTCCACGAAGTCGAAATAGCGGCGGTTGTCAAAGAACATCTGGGTGATGATGTACTCGGCTCCGTGGTCGACCTTCTGCTTCAGCCAGCGCAGGTCGCTGTCCGGATTTGGGGCCTCGAAGTGCTTTTCTGGATACCCGGCGACCCCGATGCAAAAGCTCGTCGTCGTGGTGTTCTTGAGGTCCGGATCCAGATAGACCCCCTTGTTGAGGTCGACGATCTGGTCGACGAGGTCGATGGCGTAGGTGTGTCCGTCGGCGTCCGCCTTGAATCGGCCTTCGCTGCGAATGGCGTCTCCCCTCAGGGCGAGGACGTTGCGGACGCCGACGAAGTCGAGATCGATCAGGGCATTTTCCGTCTCCTCGACCGAGAAGCCACCGCAAATGATGTGGGGAACGGTTTCAATCTCGTAGCGGTTCATCAGTGCGGCGCAGATGCCGACCGTGCCGGGCCGCTTGCGCACGGTGCGCTTCTGGAGGAGGCCCGGACCCACCTCACGGTAGACGTATTCCTCCCGGTGGTAAGTCACATCGACGAAGGCCGGGTTGAAGGGCATCAAGGCGTCCATTGTGCGGTAGATGGAGTCGATGTGCTGCCCCTTGAGCGGGGGAAGCAGTTCGATGCTGAACCGGCTGTGATCGGGCTGATTGAGGATCTCGGTGATCGTCATGGGGCGATGGATTCGGGGCGTTCGAGGAGGACGGGGGACAGCCAGCGCGCGGCGGCGTCCACCGGCTGGCCGCGCCGAGCGGCGTAGTCTTCCAGCTGGTCGGGCAGGATCTTGCCCAAGCCGAAATAGGCGGCGTCGGGATGCGCGAAATAGAAACCGGACACGCTGGCCGCGGGCCACATGGCCAGGCTCTCGGTCAGCGTCACGCCAATCTGCTTTTCCACGTCGAGGAGGGTCCACAGGGTGGTTTTGTCCTGGTGATCCGGGCAGGCGGGATAGCCGGGTGCGGGGCGGATGCCCCGGTAGCGTTCGGCAATCAGGGCATCGTTGTCCAACGCCTCTTCCGGTGCATATCCCCAATGGGTGGTGCGGACCTCGCGGTGCAGCCATTCGGCAGCGGCTTCCGCAAGTCGGTCGGCGAGGGCCTTGGCCAAAATTTCCGAGTAGTCGTCGTCATCCTCCCGGAAGGGCGTGCACCAGGCTTCGAGGCCATGGCCTGCGGTGACGCAGAAAGCGCCGATGTGGTCCGTATCGAGGGTCGGGTGGCCCTCCGGGGCAATGAAGTCGGCGAGGCAAGCCTGTCCCTGAGGGCTCTGCTGGCGAAGGAAATGCAAGGTTTCGCCGCTTGAGAGTTGGACGTCGTCTCCCGTGCGGTGAGCTGGAAACAAGCCAAACACGGCTTGGCACCGGACGGCGTTCTCGGCTTCCATCCGGTCGAGCATGGCCTCGGCATCGGCCTTGAGCTTGCGTGCTTCTTCGCCAATGACCGCGTCGTCCAGGAGGTCCGGGTATTTGCCGTGAAGCCCCCAGCTCCGGAAGAAGGGGCCCCAGTCAATGACGGGACGGAGGTCGGCGATGGCGATGTCCTCGAGGACCTGGGAGCCGAGGGTGTTGGGGACGGGGCAGTGGGCCGCATCAAACGTTCGGCTTTCGAGGGCCAAGGCAGCCTTGCGGCGGGACTCCTCGAGGGAGATGAGGGTCTTGCGCTGGCGGTCGCGGGCATAGTTCTCGCGCACCCGGAGTTGGTCTGCGGCGGTCTGTTCGATGAAGGCGTCCCGGCTGTCCTTGCCGAGCAGTTGGCCGACAACGGGGACGGCGCGGGAGGCATCGTTGACATGCACCACGGACCCACTGCGTTCTGGAGCAATCTTCACGGCCGTATGCACCTTGGAGGTGGTGGCCCCGCCGATGAGGAGGGGCAGGCCGAGTCCGCGGGCCTCCATTTCCTTGGCGACATCGACCATCTCGTCCAAGGAGGGCGTGATCAGGCCGCTGAGGCCCACCACGTCCACGCCATGCTCCACTGCGGCGTCGAGGATGTGCTCCTTGGGAATCATGACGCCGA
>WTID01000015.1:6518-14650 GCA_011522855.1 Flavobacteriales bacterium | reverse complement strand
CCTGCATCTCCACCGGTGGCTTGTCGCTGGTCAGGACAATCTGCTTGCCCGTCTGATGGAGGTGGTTGAAGATGTGGAAGAACACGTCTTGTGTCTTCTCCTTGCCGCTGAAGAACTGCACGTCGTCCACGATGAGGACATCCATGAGCTGGTAGAAGTGGGAGAAGTCGTTGACACTGTTGTTCCGCACCGCGTCGATGAACTGGTGCGTGAACTTTTCCGAGTTGACGTAGAGGACCGTCTTCTCCGGGAAGCGGTTCTTGATTTCAATTCCGATCGCGTGGGCGAGGTGGGTCTTTCCGAGGCCAACCGGGCTGTAGATGAGCAGCGGGTTGAACGCCGTGCCACCGGGCTTCTGGGCCACGGCAAATCCAGCACTGCGCGCCAACCGATTGCTCTCTCCCTCAATGAAGTTCTCGAAGCTGTACTTCGGATTGAGGTTGGAGTCGATGTTGAGCTTCTTGAGGCCCGGAATCACGAAAGGATTCTTGATGGGGGCTTCAGCGCCGTCCATTGGCATCTGGACCGACCGATTGCGCACCGCCGCATTGTGCGACGTCGGCAATTTGACCGTGTAGGGGGAGGTGCCAGCCGCCGGCTGCTCCATGATGATGGAGTATTCCAATCGAGCCTCCTTTCCCAGTTCCTTGCCGATGGCCTTGCGGAGCAGGTCCACATAGTGCTCTTCGAGCCACTCGTAAAAGAATTGGGAGGGAACCTGAATGGTCAGGACGGCATCCTCGAGCTTGACCGCTTTGATCGGAATGAACCACGTCTTGAAAGCCTGGGCGCTGACATTGTCTTCGATGAAGGAGAGGCAGTTTGCCCAGACACTTTCGTGATTCAGGTTCATTCTGGTGAGGTATAAAGGTTGCGTCGTTTCCGCCGAGTCTTCACCCGACGTTTCCCCGGGAGGGAGAAGGCAAATATTCCCGCTACTCTCGACAAAAAAAAGTCATTTGCCCCTTGACTTTTTGGAAAGTGCATTTCTGAGCTTCTCGGTCGGCGAAACCCAAAATTCATCGCCTACCATTCCACCCCACTCGACGAGGAAAAAGACCCGCTCGTCCCATTTTCAACCCTGATGTACCCTGTCAGAGAATTCTGACAAATGACGAGCGCTCAAGGACGCATCCTACACACTCGTCCAAAGACGAGCGGACAAACCGTCAATTCCATACCTGATTCAACGAATTCCATGCCCTCAAAGCCACGGAAGGCCACCGATACGTGAACACGTTCAGGCCGACAGGATCCGAAGGACCGGAGGACAGCGCCTCGAGGAAGGCGTCCAACAGGCCAGTCCTGGGATGCAACCGCGCCGACCCGAAATGTTCCGGGTACGCCAGCTCATCCGGTGCCACCATCCGCAAACCGGCGGCAGCGCATTCGAGGACACTGATGCCGAAGAAATCATGATGGGCCGTGACGAGCGCCACATCTGAGGATTGGAGACAACGGACATAATCCCCCCTCGACTCCACCATGCCCCATTGGACGATGTCCTGATCAAACGATTCCCGCATGCGGGCAAAGGCCTCTGGGGCAGCCTCGAACTGCTCGCCCATGACCGCAAGACGGAATTGGGCGCCACGTCGTTTGGCCTCCATCAGGACGTGCAAAAACGCCTCCGGTCCCTTGTCGTATTCCCATCGGTGGTTCCACACCACCACCGGCGCGCCCTCACCAAAGATTCGAGGGCGGTCCTCCCCGTCGAGAAAGACGTCGTCACGAATGCCGATGGGCACCACATGGGATGCCGTCTCAATCTTCTCCAAGGCATCGTGCGGCCGCGGCGTAGGCAGTCCCTTCAGAAATGCCGGGATCGCCTCGAGGAATACCCTTCTGTGATATTCGGAGTTGAACCAGACTGCATCCGCCAGCAGCGCGGAGGTCAGATTGAGAAAGGCATAATGCCGGTCCCAATCCTTGGGTGGGCGCTCCGGATGGTTGGGAAACGTCAGCTGATTCTCGTGGAAATACACCACCACGGGGATGTGCCGCAACCTGGCCGGCAGCGCCGCCCGGAACTGTCCGACATCCATCATGTCCGTCACGAGGAAGGCATCAGGAACCCAATTCGAGCCGATGTCCTGCATCATTCGGTCTACCAGCGTCAGAGCGCTGGCGTGCATCCGCCACTTCCAATGCCGACCGGGCAAACTCCAAACCCGGACCTCCAATTCCTCTCCATCGGCCTTCGCCGCCATCGGGAGGTGCTCTTGCAAGCCGTGTTCCCACAACGCATGGCTTCCGGCAGAATAGGGATTGAGAAGGGCAAGACGCTTCATCCGCTTCCAAGTTACCGGCTGGACTTCAGTCGCCGCCACCATCCAAACAGCCCCTTCGGCTCCGGCTGAAGCGCACTCTCCAGATCAGGCTGGCCGGCCTCCACCCAGGCTGTGGTCCACACACTGGCCACGCCATGGATGGAGTGACGCCACCGCCGCTCGACCATGCCGTCCAACGCCCCGTGGTAAGCATCACACCACGCGGGCACACGTTGGAGCTGCATCACACGTCCACGCTGCTCCCTCACCACGAGATCGCCCTCCCAGCCCTCAACGAGCTCCCGCTCGAATTCCAGGACACTGTCCACGGCTGCGTGACTCGCCCGGATGACCTTCCACGCCCATTGACCGACATCCTCCACCACGACCGGCGGGGCGACCGCCAGGAAATAACCGCCCCCATACCGTTCGGGAAGGCGCGTTTCCCAGAGGGAATGAATCCCGTCCTGACCGGTCAACTGTCCATTGTAGTTCAGCGTCGTGTGCAAGGGCACATGAGCATCGGCCACATAATGGCCCAGGTCCGCTGCCGCCCTCAGGATGGCCTCCCGGTCCCGGGCATCCATCGCCTCCACCAACCTCGCATGCGCCCATTCGATGTTCCAGGGCAACACGCCATAAGCCCAAAGGGAATCTTCTCCGCACGCCTCGACCGCCTGCCTGAACCAGGGAGAACGCCACACAGAATCGAGACAGGCGAGCGCGGGAGCATCCAAGTCCACATAATGTCGCGGGGCCTCCCGCTCCACCATCCGCTTCCGCTTGTCCGCATCGACGGCATGCTCGGACAACCAGGGCCGGTGGGGCGCAAACCAACCCCGGAGGGGCTCCTCCAAGGCATCCACCGCTGCTCCATTGATGTGGCGGTGCACGGCGAACCCCCATGAACCAGAGCACAGGGGAAGAACAACGAGAAAGGAGAGAAGAAGGGGGCGAATCACCCTTCGGCCTCGGCCACCTTGAGGGTCCGGGAGTCGACCAAGGCGCCTTCGTGCAAAACGGGCACCACGTTGACCGTGTTCGGTGTGAGGCAGTACTTGATGTCCTCTCCGAGATTCAAATTCCGCAAGCGGCGGCGATGGGAGGAGGCCTTCAGAAACGAGAACATGTTGCCCCTCACCCCGAGGAACAGGTGCTTGGCCGCAATCGTGCTGTCCTCGATGCTCTTGTACCGCGCGATGTCAATGAGGCGATCGGCAATGGCGCCAGCACAAATGGTGTCCTCCAGATTGAATTTGTCCTTCCATCCAGAGCAGAGCAAGAGCACATGGCCGGGCTGTTGCATAAGCCAGGTCGAAATCGCATCGAGATTGTTGATGCTGCCGATGGCCACCTGGGGCATGTCCTGGGCCATGGCGATGGCCTTGGTCCCGTTGGTGGTGGTCAAGGCGACCGTCTTGCCCACCAACTCATCCGTCAGATAGGAGCGGGGGGAGTTGCCAAAATCAAAGCCCTCCACAATCTGTCCATTGCGCTCGGCAGCGGCAACGCACCCTTCGGCCTGAAGGGCTCGAGCCTCTTCCACCGTCGGGACCGGAATGATCCGATCCACGCCATTGGCCAGACCAGCACAGATGGCCGATGTCGCCCGCAGCACGTCGATCACGACGCAGGTGTGGAACTCATCCTTGTACAAATCAAACTGCTTCGGCGAGAAGCAGACTTCGACCCGGCGTTCGCGGCGTTCGACTTGAGATGTGTCCGATGAGCTCATGGGAAGGATTCAAAGAAAGGGGAGAGAAACCACTTCGGCCTCAATCTGCTTGTCCCGGATGGCAATCAACAAGGGGGACCCCTTCGCCGCAACCCCAGCCGGGACGTATCCCAGACCGATTGCCTCGCCGAGGGAAGGGCTCTGGGTCCCGCTGGTCACCGTGCCGATGGGCTCCCCGTTTTCATCGACGATGGCGTATCCGTTTCGGGGAATGCCCCGGCCCTTCATCCGGAAGGCCACAAGACGCGTCTCAGGCCCGGCCGATTTCTGCTCAACGATGGCCTCCTTTCCGATGAAGTCCGTCTTCCAACCCACGGTCCAGCCCAACCCGGCCTCCACGGGAGTGTGGTCGGCATCGATGTCGTTGCCGTGCAGGCAGAACCCCTTCTCGAGCCGCAAGGTGTCTCGGGCACCTAGGCCACAGGGAACAATGCTCTGCGGCTTTCCGGCCTCCATCAGGATGGACCACACCATGGCCGCCTTCTCGGCCGGCACATACAGTTCGAACCCACGTTCGCCGGTATATCCGGTCGCTCCAATCAGGACCGGGACTCCACAGAGTGAGGCCTCGCGATGGTGGTAATATTTGAGCTCCCGGAGATCCAGTCCGACCGCTTGCATGACGGCATCGGACGCAGGCCCTTGCAAGGCAAGGAGCGCCGTCCGGTCACTGGCATCCTCGAACGTGACATCCGAAGGGAGCGCCGCTTGGAACCGGCGGACCACCGTTTCCCGGTTGGAGGCATTCACCACCAGCAGGAACCGATCCTCGAATCCGTAGACCAGCAAGTCCTCCACAATGCCGCCCTGTTCGTTGAGCAGGCAGGTGTAGAGTGCTCGACCCGGCTGGGCCTTGTCCACGTCACCGGCCAGTTGATGCTGCAGGAAATCCCTGGCTCCAGCTCCAGAAAACCACAATTCACCCATGTGGCTCACGTCGAACAGGCCGACGGCCGTCCGGACGGCCTCGTGCTCCTTGCGCAAGCCCGAATACTGGACGGGCATCTCATGGCCCGCGAAAGGGACCATCTTGGCACCGGCGGCCACATGCAGTGGATACAAGGGGGTGCGGGCCAAGTCGACGACAGGGGTTTCCATGAACCAAAGGTAGGCGGGCTCTCCACCGCGGACCCGAAGGAATCCTGCGATTTATCCCCCCGTTTGCCCCCGTCTGACGAAATTGCGTCCGTGCAGCGCGACGTGATTCTGGCCGACCGGGCCACCACCTCCATCGAACGGATCATCCGTCAACTCCAAGGCGCCTCCCTGATCGGGGCGGAACGGGCCAAGGACGAGATGATCGCCCGCATTCGAAGCCTCGCTTCCAATGCCATGCCGGCCGATGCGCGCAAAGCCAAATTCGACACCGTCGCCGAGGACATCTGGAGCGTTCTCGCCCACAATCACCGCATCTACTACCTCGTGGAGGAGCGCCGCGTGATCGTGCTGGATGTCATCCTCGATGCGGAGATCCACTCGGTGGAAGCGGATTGATCCACCCTCGGGCTTCCGGCCCGCAGTGCAAGAGGACATCCAAACAGGACAACCGGTGATAGGGGATGTCCAACCGTCGATCGTCCCAGATGTGGGGCCACCCAGCGGACCCTGCTCCTGAATCGCACCACTCCATGAGGTTGGCCTCATGATCGAGCAGATCCTGAGACGCAGTGGCATCCTCCTTCGGAACCGAAATGCCCAGCCATCCGGAAGCCCACTCCAGGCTCTTCCGGTTCCATGCCCCCAACGTTTCCGGCCCGTCAAGGAAGAGCGCCTCCAACTCCGGCGCCATCTCCTCGAAGAAGGGCGCCGAACCGTACGCGGTGATCACGGCCCGCCACAGTTTGGAGGAATCCGACCCCGGGGCCAGTGCGACCTCGTCCTGCGGCCGCGGAACGCCACCCCGGCGCTCCACCGGCATGGTCAGGGTTTGGACCCCATTGGACGCCATGAGCACCAGGCGGTTCCGAAAGGAGCGCTTCTGATAGTGTTCTCCCGCGTCGAGCACCGCGCCATCGGACAGGGCCGCACGCCACCATCCGATGGGCGGAAAGGGGCAGAGGGGCAGAATCACGCGGGGCGGGGCATCAGCGGACCGACTTGAACATGCGGTCCCAGCGGATGCCGGATTCCCCATGCTGGGCCTCGTTCATCTTGCTGAACCAGGTGAAGGCCGCCCGGCCCACCACATGGTCTTCGGGGACGAATCCCCAGTAGCGGCTGTCGGCCGAGCTGTGCCGGTTGTCTCCCATCAGCCAGTAGTAGCCCTGCTGGAAGGTGTACTGCTCTGCCGGCTGGCCGTCGAGGAAAATCTGGCCATCCCGCTCCACCAAGTCATGGCCCTCATACGCGGTGATGACCCGCTTGTACAGCGCCAGGTTCCGAGGCGTCAATTCGATGGTCTCACCAGCAGCCGGCAAATGGATTGGACCGTAATTGTCGAGGTCCCAACTGGCGAAGTCAAAGCGGTTGGTGTTGGGGTACATGTCCAACGTGCCCCGACGGGACGTCGGATCGTAGGGCTCGACGGCCTCCACCAATCCTTGGGTCATGAGGGTCTCGGCCTCGGCCTCACGCAAGGCCATGAACACCCGGCCTCCCGGAGCCTGGCCCTGGATGTCGATGTCGGTCAGCCCGAATCGCTCCTTGATGACCCGCAGATCGGCATCCCGCTTGAGCTTCACCATGTAGTTGAACTGCAAGCCGGGAGGGGACTCCACGACGTCGCCATTGATGACGAGTTCCCGGTTGACGATGGCGAGATCTTCTCCTGGAAGGCCCACACACCGCTTCACATAGTGCTCCTTCTTGTCGACCGGCCTGGCCTTGATGCCATGGGTCCGGCTCCATTCGCGACGGGCCATGCCATCGAATCGACCCTTGTCCTGCTCATACGCCACGGGGTCTCCACCGGCATAGCCGATGGCCCGTTGACGGAGGAGGGCGTGATAGTCATGTCCGGCGAGGTAGCTGTCCACCACCACGGTGTCACCATTCGGGAAGTTGAACACCACGGCATCGTATCGGTCCACCTCGCCGAAGCCGGGAAGACGGGTGTAGGGGATGGTCACCCAGTCGAGGTAGCTCGACCGCAGATGCGTCCCCGGAATCGCGTTGTGCACGAAAGGCAGCGACAACGGCGTTTCGGGCACCTTCGGACCGTAGCTCATCTTGCTCACCACGAGGTAATCTCCTACCAGCATGCTGTCCTCCATCGACGCCGTGGGAATGGTGAACGCCTCGAACACATAACCCCGAATCAAGGAGGCCACCACCGTGGCCCACAGGATGGCCTCGCTCCATTCGCGGACCATGCCCTTCTTCACTTTTTCCCAATTGCGCGGCCCCACAAACGCATCCTGCGTCGCGAACGCCAACCAAGGCATCCCCGCCCAAGGCAAGGCGCCCAGGAACCATTGCTGCCCAGTACCCCGCTTCCCAAACGCAATGCCGGTCTCGACATGGAGAATGGAGATCATGATGAGGTTAGGTCCCGGGAACAAGAGGGGGAGGAGCCAATGCTTGGGACGCTTCAACATGCCCAGCCAAATCCAGTAATTGAGACCGGGGACCGCTCCATGCCATGCGGTGAGGCCGGCCCGTTGGAAGAGGCGCGGCAGGGTCACCATGTGCAGGACCGGGAGGATGGCGAGAAGAAGGAGCGGCAGGTTCATCGAGGGAGGGAACAGGAAGGCGCAATATCAACCCCAAACGTCGTCCAAGGTGAAAATCTTCGTGAAGGGGCCAGGCTGCTCCAGCAACCACTCTGCGGCTCGAACGGCCCCGTGGGCAAACCCCGTTCTGTCCTTGGCCGAATGCTCGAGGGAAATCCGGTCCACTCCGCTGTCCCAGTCGATGCGGTGGGTTCCCGGAACCCCGGGCAGGCGAACGGCATGAACTGGAATCTCTTCGTTCCGCCCCGCCTTCAAATCACCCGCCAGGGAGAGGGCGGTCCCACTGGGCGCATCCACCTTTCCGGTGTGGTGGGTCTCGGTGATGGACGGCTCGAAACCGTGGCTCTCCAGCGCTTCTTCCACCTGCCGCATGGCCTTCCGGAACAGGTGGACCCCCACCGAAAAGTTGGGTGCCCAGACCATCGGATGTCCCGCATTCCGCGCCGCTTCCTCCAC
>WTID01000015.1:0-6418 GCA_011522855.1 Flavobacteriales bacterium | reverse complement strand
CCGATGCCGGGCTGCCACCCGAGGTCTTCGGAGACATCGAATCCGAGCAGGTGGGCATCCACATGGGCATCCACCACTTGCGCCCCCCAAATCAGGACGAACGTCAGCACGCTCTGTTCGAGGTTGGTCCGATGGAAGTCCCGCGCGGCGAGCACATCCGATGTACTCAGGCTGGTGACATAGACGGTTTCGGGATCATCATCCGTCAAGGCGACGTATCCATCCCGGTATTCCTTGTAGGTCGCGCCCTCCGTCTGGATGTAGTAGCCACTGGCCCCGAGGGCACCATAGACGAGGGGCACCTTCCACCACTTGCCGTTGTTCACTTGGCCCCAACCAGGCAGAACCGCACTGTGCCACGTGGTCCGCTGAATTCGTTCCTTCTCGGCGTCATCCTGGGCCAACAGCGGAGACGCCGTCCACATCAGGATCCAGACCATCAGGAACCGCGCACACATCACGGAAGCTTTACTGGGCGCCCAGCTCGTCGAGAAGCTGCTGCAGATCTTCCGCGTCCTGGAAGTACAACTCAATGCGTCCGGCACCGTCGCTTCGGACCTTCATGTCGAGAGAACGGCCGGAGAACCGGCTGCGCAGATGGGCGCGCATGGTTTGCATCTGCAGGCTGAGCGCTGCGGCATTCGACTTCTTGGTCGGCTTCCGGCCCACGATTTCGCTGGCCTCTCGCTCGGTCTGGCGCACATTCAACCCCTTGTCGAGGATGCGACGGAACAGGGCCTTCTGGTTCTTCGGCTCCTGCAGTCCGGCCAGCACACGGGCATGACCGAAACTCAGATGCCCGGCCGCCACCGATTGCTGGATGTTGGCGGGAAGACCAAGCAGACGGATATAGTTGGAGACCGTGGAGCGCTGCTTGCCCACACGGGACGCCAGCTCCTCCTGGGTCAGGGCGCATTCCTCCATGAGGCGCTTGAAGCTGATGGCCACCTCGATGGCATCGAGGTCCTCGCGCTGGATGTTCTCGACCAGGGCCATCTCCAGCATTTCCTGATCGTTGGCTTCCCGCACGTAGGCAGGCACCCGGTCGAGGCCGGCGAGCTGCGACGCCCGGAAGCGGCGTTCGCCGGAAATCAACTGGTATTTGGCCGCACTCACCCGCCGAACGGTGAGCGGCTGGATGATGCCGAGCGTTTTGATGCTGTCGGCCAATTCGTTCAGCGCAAACGGCTCGAAAGTCCGCCGAGGCTGATCCGGATTGGCATCGATCACGCTGATCGGAAGCAGGGCCACGCGACCGGCCATGTCGACCGCCGCATCTTCCACCCCTTTGCGGGCCTTCGGAGCCTTGGCTGGAGCCGAGGCCTCCTGTCCGGCCTGCTGCGCTTCGAGCAGGGCGCCAAGCCCACGGCCGAGGGCGGGCTTTTTGTTTCCCTTCTTCGCCATGGCGCCGGAATCAGTTCAGGTTGGACTCGATGCCCATGCCGCCGTCGGCATCGAGGAACTTCTCGGCGTTCGGCACCTTGGTCAGGTCGTTCTTCTGAAGAATCTCCCGGGCGAGGTTCAGGTAATTGATCGCTCCCTTGCAGGAGGCGTCGTGCATGACAATGGTCTCCCCATGGCTCGGCGCCTCACCCAAACGGGTGTTCCGGTGGATGAGCGTGTCAAAGACCAGCTCCCGGAAGTGCATCCGGACCTCCTCCACGACCTGGTTGGACAGACGCAGGCGGGTGTCGTACATCGTGAGCAGGATGCCCTCGATGGCCAATTCGGGGTTCAACCCTCCCTGCACAATCTTGATGGTGTTGAGCAACTTCCCGAGACCCTCGAGGGCGAAGTACTCGCACTGTACGGGAATCACCACGCTGTCCGAAGCAGTCAGCGCATTGAGCGTGATCAGCCCGAGGGATGGAGAGCAGTCGATGAGGATGAAGTCGAATTCGTCGCGCAGAGGCTCGAGGGCGGCCCGCATGCGGTGCTCCCGCTCGGCCTCGCCGATCAGTTCAATTTCCGCCCCGACGAGGTCGATGTGGGAGGGAAGGAGCCAGAGGTTGGGGTTGCCGGTCTCGACAATCGCTTCCCGGGCGTCGAGTCCGTTGATCAGGCACTGATAGGTGCCCGCGGTCACGGCCTTGGGGTCGACTCCTACGCCGCTGCTGCTGTTGGCCTGCGGATCCGCATCCACGAGGAGGGTCCGGTACTCGAGCGCGCCGAGACTGGCACCGAGGTTGATGGCGGTCGTGGTCTTGCCGACCCCGCCTTTCTGGTTGGCGATGGAGATGATCTTGCCCATGTTCAGCACGGATGCAGGTGAGGCTCAAATATAGCCGGCCACCTGCCCGGGAAGGGGGAGGAATTATCCACACGGAACCCCCGTTCCATGCGCATTCACAGGCTCACAAATCTTCGAAGCGGACGTCCCCGTCGTCCGCCTTCTCGGCGTCACCACCGCGGGGTCCATTGTGCTCGCCGGACTGGTACTCTCCAGTCCCCTGCAACTCAGCAATCTTCTCCAGGCTGTCCCGAAGGCCGTCGCTGAACTTCTCGAAATCCTCCTTGTAGAGGAACAGCTTGTGCTTGCTGTAGGTCACCTCACCAGAGGCGTGGTTCTGCCGCTTGCTCTCCGTGATGGTGAGGTAGAGATCCTTGGCCCGTGTGGCCCGGATGTCGAAGAAATAGGTCCGTTTCCCGGCCTTGACCGAGAACGTGTGGACATCCTCCTCGCGACGGTCATTCCGTCCCCAATCCTGCTTGCGATCGCCGTACATGTCTCCTGGTTGTTGGAGGAAAAGGTAAGACAATCCCGTCCGGATTCACCGGAACAGTTGGATCTGCCCGGCGTATTCAAACGGAATGCGCAGCTGGTCCTCGAGGTAGACCTGGTACAGGTAGACCCCGTCTGCCGCGAAGTGATCGCCTCCGTTGACCTCCCCCTGCCAAACGGCTTCAGGGTCTTCCGTTTCGAAGATGACCTCGCCCCAGCGGTTGTAGATGGTGCACCGATACGCCGCCGTACCGGTGGTCACCGGCTGCCAGACGTCGTTGATTCCATCGTTGTTGGGGGAGAAGCTGTTCGGCGCGTAGAACAGGGTGCCATTGACGCCGACTTCCCCCTGCGCCACATCCGTACAGCCGTATTCGTTGATGACCGTCTGGCTCACATTGAACACCCCGGCCCCGGTGAACACATAGGTCGGGTCGCTCTCATCGCTTGACCCTCCGTCCCCAAAGTTGTAGTAATGCTGGACCGCCCCTGAACTCAGGTCCTCGACCGTCACAAGGGGCTCGAGGATGTCCACGATGTTGGGCTCGATGTCGAAGCCGGCAGACGGCTCCGGGTACACCTCGATGAAGGCCGTCTTGGTCTCCGCCAATTCCTGCACGCAGAAACCGCTCGTGCTCATCTCCAACGTCACCGTGTAATTGCCGGGCACCTCATAGACGTGCGTCGGATTGGGGGCAGAGGATGTGGTGCCATCCCCGAAATACCACGTATAGCCCGCCGCGGTCTCGGTGACGGAGAAGTTCTCGAAGCTGACCGGCAGGGGAGGACACCCCGTCACGGGACCGCCATCAAAACCGATGGACGGGTCGAACAAGACCTCAACCTCGGATTCAAAGTCGCGTTCGCACCCCTCAGCCGTGACCACGACCTCAACGGTGTAGAGGCCGGGCTCAGGGAAGGTCAAACCTTGGAGAATGCCGCCCGACTCGATGGCCGCATTGCCCGGAGCGTAGTTCCATTCAAACGTCGCATTGGGATCGGTCACTCCAATCGCCTCAAAGCTGAAGCTGTGCTCCTGGAAACACTCGGGGTCCGGCGTTTCAAAGAAGGGCTCGAGCAACCACGCCACCTCGAACACCTCTGTCGTCGTGTCGGGACATTGGAAGTCGGCCAACGTCACCAACTGCACCACATAGGTTCCGGGACCATCATAGGTCCACGTGGGAAAGGCGTCATAACTCACGTCCAGATTGCCGGGCTCCCCGAACTCCCAGACATAACCGGATCCACCGACACTGTTGTTGTCGAAGGACAGGGTGAAGCCGGTGCAGAAGTCCTCCTGGGGCGCGATGGCCGCCGTGGGCGGTGGGGGCGGGGTCCAATCGAGCACGCCGCTGCCGACGCAGCCGTTCTGCACAATGGTCAATTCGGCCTCCACATCCTCGATCTCTGGAAATCCAATTCCATCCGGAGCCGCGAGCGTGCTGGCACTGCTCGAGGCCAAATTGCCGAAGTCCCACGTGAAGTCCGCCCCGTTGTAGGTCTCCGCCGTCCCGAAATCGAAGACGGGCGTTCCGGTCGAACAATCGAACCCCGTCACTTCGAGAACCGGATTGACGGGAGCGAAGACATCGTACACCGAGGTGCTGGTGTCCGCACAGGGCCAACCGGGGTTGGCCACGAGCGTCACCGTGTAGGTCCCGGGTTCCGGAAAGGTGTAACTCGGGTAGGCCAGATTGGACGTGTCCGATTCGATCCCGGGCACACCAAAATCCCAATGGAAGAAGGTGGCGTTGATCGAGAACTGCTGGAAATCGATGGTCTCGCCGATGCACAACTGGCTGCCCGTCTGGATGGCCACCTGAGAGGTGATGTTCGGGTCACAGACGGTGACGTTGAACTGGAAATCCCGGTTGGACGTGCTGAGCAGGATGCCATCCCGCCACTCCTCCACGCAGATGCCAATCACATATTGTCCAGCGGCCGTGGGTTGGCCCGTGATGAAGCCCGTCACGGGATCGATGGCCAAGGCCGGGTCTGAATCAATCGGGTAGGTCGCCGAGTATCCCGGAGCCCAGTTCACATCGGTGTAGGGCGGTCCGTTGGGTGGGTTCGGAGCCGGCTGATTCGGTGTGCCGCCGAACATGGGCGAGCAAAAGGTGTAGGCGAGGCTATCCCCATCCGCATCGGTCGCGCTGTGGTCGAAGAAGAAATCGAATCCGGCACAGAGAGCCACTGGAGGCAGACTGTTGAAGACCGGACTGCTGTTGGGGTCTTCCGTCTGGTTGGTGCCCGGAATCTGGGTGGTGAACGTCGCACCGGCATCATCCGGCGCCGTCAGATTGATGATGGACGGATTCCGGCAGCACCGCTGATAGCTGAGTGTGAATCCGTTTGGCGACTCCCCGATGTCCACGATCTGCTGGTAGACCGCCTGCTCCACGCACACGGAGGGCGGCGGTGTCCCACAGGGGTTTTCGAGCGTCACGGGGACCTCATTGACGTTCTGGAAGGAGAGGGGAATGCTGATGGAATTGACCAACTGACCGTTGGCGTTGAAAATGCCGACCGAGGCCGCATCGTCGAAACCCGTTCCGTTCTGGTTGGTCGGACCGCAGTCCCGGTAGACCACCAACCGAATCCGGTACGACCCACCGCCCAAGTCCTCATAGCTGATCTCCCCGCCCACGATGTGCGTTGCCGACAAGGGCAACACCATCACCAGCATGACCAGCATCAGGCTGGCACGGCGGAGTCGATGAAGAGAGGGCATGGACAGGTTCGAATGAATAACGGTTGGAGGGCCTTCAGGTTGCGTGTTCTCACAAAGTTCCTGCATCCATGTCGAAGCGGCGGCGTGTTGTGCGAACTTTGACACATCCACCACACGTGGATTCTTTTACATGATTGACACGCACGACGCCGACCAACCGTTGGCTACCCCCGATGCGTCCCAGCCCGATTCGGGCCACAAAGAAGCCGAGGCGCAGGACGCGCCGACCCGGGACGCCCAAGACGAATCCTCCGAAGCCGAAGCGGCACCCGAGGAGCCCCCCAAACTCCCTTTCAAGGAATTGCCCCTCTGCGACGCGGTGCAGGAAGGCCTCGACGCCATGGGCTTCGAAGTCGCCACACCGATCCAGACCATGGCCATCCCGCCCATCACCGAGGGCCGCGACCTGATTGGCATCGCCCAGACGGGAACCGGAAAGACCGCCGCCTTCCTGCTTCCGACGATGCACAACATCCACGAGGCCGGCGGCGGAGACCACATCAAATGCCTCATCATCACGCCGACCCGGGAGCTCGCCTTGCAGATCGACCAAGCCTGCGAGGGATTCGGCTATTTCTCCGGAACCTCCAGCGTCGCCATCTACGGCGGCGGCAGCGGCAGTGACTTCGACCGCGAAAAGAACGCCCTCACCACGGGCGTCGACATCGCCATTGTCACACCGGGCCGCATGATCAGCCACATGAACCTGGGCTACGTGGACCTGAGCAAATTGGATGTTCTCATCCTCGACGAGGCGGACCGCATGCTCGACATGGGTTTTCTCGGCGACATCAACCGCATCGCCGAACACTGCAGCCCCGAGCGTCAGACCCTGCTCTTCAGCGCCACGATGCCCGACCGCATCGGCAAACTGGCCACCTCCATGCTCAAGGACCCGGTGACCGTTCAGATCGCCCTGTCCCGCCCGGCGGAAAAGGTGATGCAGGTCGCCTACCCCGTCC
>WTID01000087.1:9348-14661 GCA_011522855.1 Flavobacteriales bacterium | reverse complement strand
CCAACGAGGTCCTCGACCCCGACCGGCTCAGCGCCCTCGTGTACTTCCCGCCGAAAGGTTGACCCCGCAGAAAAGGCGGACGACCCCACCTTATCCTACCCCCGCGCCAACTTTATGAGCGTTGGTCAAAAGACGCGGGAAATCAATAACTTATAGGCACACCAGATCGCATCGCCCATGCGCCCTCTCGCTCTTGCCAAATTCTACCGTGCGGCCCTGTTGGCCGCACTGCCTCTCGCCATGTGCCCCTCGGTTTTGCAGGCCCAGTTGCCGGATGTGGACCCGAATGTCCAGTTCCAGTTCGAGGAGCTCCCGATTGGCACCATCAACCTCTTCCCGGGAATCGATCAGCCCCCCCCCCAATTCACGAGCAACGGCATCGTTCTTCAATTCGGTCCGTACCAAACCACACCGGGTGGATCGGCAAGCATGGAGTTTGCGATGATTGACCCGGCTCCAGGAGGAATCGACAGTCCCAATGCCCTCTTTCTCACCGGGACCAATGCCTTGTTCGATCTGACAGGGGCCAGCCTGTCGCCCGGGGAGACGGTCCAGCAGGTGGTTTTCCAGCTGCAAGGCGACGGATCCGGCGCGCCGCTCAATGTGGGTGTCAATGGCAACCTGCCCTACGTCGGGCCAGCCGGCCAGCTGCCCACCACCCTGCCGGACGGCATCACGGTGGAGGTCATCCCTGGTGAATTGGCCACCATGGCCACGCTCGTCCTGACCGGCAACGTCGCCCAACTGGAAATTGGAGGCAACATCGCCGTTGGCAACCTCCTCGTCTACGCTGAAGACCCCAATGCCGACGACACTCCAGGCTGTACCGACAGCACCGCTTCCAACTTCGACCCCGCCGCAACGGTGGACGACGGATCCTGCAAGTACACCATCACCTTCTCGGTGGATGTCAACGCCACCGGCGCCCCGAATGAGCCCATCTTCCTCAACGGCACCTTCAACAATTGGTGCGGCGGTTGCGAGCCCCTGGACGGTTCAGGTTCCGTCTGGACCACCTCCCTTGATCTGCCGGCTGGACTGCATGAATACAAGTTCACCAATTCCAACTGGTCCATCGCGGAGTCCTTTGATGGAAGTGAGTCCTGCACGATGACCACGTCCACGGCCGATGGCGTGTTCATCAACCGCTTCATCGAGGTATCCGGCCCAATGACCCTCCCGACCGTCTGCTGGAACAGTTGCGACCCCTGTCCCATGCCCTGTATCGACACGGATGACGACGGCCTGTGTGACGACGTCGACCCGTGCATCGGCACCGTGGATGTCTGCGGAGTCTGCAATGGCAACAATGAGTGCGTCCTGCCGGACGTCCTGATGGGCACCTGGGTTTTCTCTGAAGCAGAGGGTGCCCTGTCCGTGGGGCCCGACCCTGGTTCAAGTGTGTGGTATGCCAGTCCCGCAGGGAGTCTCGCTCCCGAGCAGGTTGACAATTCCTGGACCTTTCAACCAGATGGGACGTTCCTCTTCGAGACTGGAGGGTCCATCCTCGACCCCTACAACAACTTTGCGGTCCTTCCGGTGACGTACGAACCCGGCAGCTACTCCCTCCTCAGTGGAGCGGGCGTGGACAGTACGAACCTCATCGTGCTGGGCGATCTGCAGACCGACATGGGCGAAACCACCTGTGGTTGGATTGGGTCGCTTGACTCCGGCCCCGGGTATTCCATTCTGTCACTCGACGAACAAACCCTCGTGGTCACCGGCACCATCCGCGACCCGAACTGTGAGGCCCAGATGGGGTTTTTCACGTTCACGCTGAACCGAACGGGCGAAGGTCCCAACGACATCCCGGGTTGCACCGAGGTCAACGCCTGCAACTACAATCCCGACGCCACGGTCAACGACGGGTCGTGCATTGACAGCGACCACCTCTTCGCCATGACGTTGACGTTTGACCAGTACCCGGCCGAGACGACCTGGTCCCTTGTGGACGCCCTTGGCGACACCGTCATGGCCGGCGGGCCCTACGTGAATGGCACGGACAACTTCGCGACGTACGCCATCACTGCCTCCCTCTGCGCCGGCTGCTACACGCTCACGGTGGCCGATGCGTTCGGTGACGGCATGTGCTGCCAATTCGGCAACGGCGGCTACACCTTCGCCATCGATGACCAGACGGTCGCTTCGGGAGGTGATTTCCTCGAATTCGAGACCACCGAAATCTGCACGCCCGGATTCTCTGCTGCCGGTTGCACGTACGAAGTGGCCCTGAACTACGACCCCACCGCCATCGAAGACGACGGCTCCTGCATCTTCCCCACCTGTCCGGACCCCTGTGCCGCCGATGTGGACGAGGATGGCATCTGCGACGACATCGATTCCTGCATTGGCGCCTTGGACGAATGCGGCGTGTGCAATGGCAACGGAGCGACGCTGGCCTGCGGCTGCGAGGACTTCCCAGCCGGCGCATGCGATTGTGAGGGCAACCAGTTCGATGCCTTGGGCATCTGCGGCGGCACCTGCTCGGGTGACCTCGATGGCGACGGCGAATGTGACGACATCGACTGCTGTGTGGGAGGATACGATGAATGCGGAGTCTGCAACGGTCCTGGAGCCATTTACGATTGCGGCTGCAACATGATGGCTCCCGGGGCATGCGACTGCAACGGAAGCCTGTTGGACGCTCTCGGAGTCTGCGGGGGTGACTGCCCCTCCGACCTGGATGGCGATGGCATCTGCGACACTGTGGATGACTGCGTTGGCTACTACGATGCCTGCAGTGTCTGCAATGGCCCCGGCCCCATCTTCACCTGCGGCTGCAGCCCACTCCCCCCGGGCGATTGCGACTGTCAGGGCAACCAGCTCGATGCCCTCGGCGTCTGCGGCGGGGACTGCATGAGTGACACGGACGGGGACGGCCTGTGCGACTCCGACGAGGTGCCCGGCTGCATGGACGGCCTCGCCTGCAACTACAACCCTCAGGCCAGCGACGACAATGGGACCTGTGTCTATGCCGAACCCGGCTATGACTGTCTCGGGAACTGCCTTCTCGATACTGATGAAGACGGCATCTGTGACGACAACGAGATTCCGGGCTGCATGGAACCGGAGGCGTGCAACTACAATGCCCAGGCGACGGACAATGTGGGATGCTTTTACCCCCTTCCCGGCTTCAATTGCGCCGGAGAGTGTCTGGAAGACTTGGATGACGACGGCGTCTGCGACGGCATCGAGGTCCTCGGGTGCACCGACGAGGAGGCCTGCAACTTCGACTCCGAAGCCACGGAAGACAACGGCCTTTGCCTGTATCCGGTCCCGCTCTACGACTGTCTCGGCAACTGCCTCTCCGACGAGAATGGGGATGGGATTTGCGACGGACAGGAGGTTCTGGGGTGCATGGACCCAGAGGCGTGCAACCACAACCCCAACGCCACCCTTGACGACCCGAACCTGCCGTGCCTGTATGCCGTTCCGGGATACGACTGCTTAGGCAACGGCATCATCAGTGGCTGCACGGACCCCACGGCATGCAACTACAACCCCAACGCCACCATCGAGGACCCGAATCTGCCCTGCCTGGACGCCATCCCGGGATACGACTGCCTAGGCAATTGCATCGACCTCGACGACAATGGCGTGTGCGATGCCGACGAGGTCACGGGCTGCACCTACCCCTCGGCCGAGAACTACAACCCGGCAGCCACCGAAGACGACGGAAGTTGTGAATTCCCCATCGAACCGGAACCAGGAACCCCCTGCCCCGACATCGACGGGGATGGCGTCGTCTCCGTCCCGGACCTCCTTCTCCTTCTCGGTCAGTTTGGCGAGGAAATTGATTGCTGAGATGAAGGCCTTCTTTTCCATCCCCGCCGCCCTTCTTCGCTGGCCTGTGCGTGTCTTGGCCTGTGCTTTTGTGCTTGGTTCTCCCCTGCTGTCAGCAGCTCAGGGGGAATCCGCGTCAAACGCCGACCTCGCCGGCTTCGTAGACCCCGGATCCTCAGGCGCCCAAGTCGACAAGCACACGGGCGCCTTCAGCTTCTCCCTGCCGCTGATGACGATCCCGGGCGCCGCAGGCGAGGCCTATCCCGTGGTGCTCGGATACGCGCCCCCCAGCCCCGAAAGCCCAGCGAGTTGGGTGGGGTTCGGCTGGTCCCTCGGTCCGGGCGCCATCACCCGGAACGCCAGCGGCATCCCCGACGATTTCAAGGGCGTCCACATCATCAACATCGACAAGAAGCCGGTCTACCAGAAACTCACGCTGGACGCCATCCTTGGTGCAGAGATCCTGTCCGCGGTCAACCTCGGGGCCCGGTATGGAATTGCGGCGGACAGCCAGAGGGGCATCCTGCCCCGTCACGGATTCAGTGCGGGTGGTTTCGGCGCAGGCATCCAATACATGAGCGAGGCCGGTGAGGGCATCTTCTCCTACAGCGTCAATCCCATGGCGATGGTCAAGGGCATCACCGGAGCGATCTCCAAATCCACCTCGACACCCGCTGATGCGGAATCGTCGGCTGAGGATGCGGAAAACCTGCAGTCCAGCCAATTGTCCTCCATGGCCCAACTCACCAAGGTGGGCCTGAAGCTGCTGAACCCCGCTGCGCTCAATACGTTCTCCTTCAACCCGCAAGTCTTCTCCATGCCGTCCTACTCGAACGGTGTCGAGGAAACCCGGTATGGCGGCTCCTTCTCCCTCGAGTATGCGGCCTTGCCGAACATCGGTCCCGAGGCGGGATATGAGGCCTCCGTCACCCGTATGACCTACGACCCGGTAGACGAGATCGACGCCTATGGGTTCATGTTTTCCGGAGAAGTCAGCCTAAGCCCGACGGATAGCACCATGGCGGCCATGGACTTCTTTGAAGAGCGGCCGCATACCCTCGACGAGAACGACCGCTTCATCCCCCTGCCCGTTCAAACGCCGGACCAGTTTGCCGTCTCGGCCGGGAATCTGGGCGGCCAGTTCAGGTGCTATTTCACCGAGCCGGGCAGCTTTCACCCTCGAGGGGTGGACTTCTCCTCAGAGTCGAAGGACCTGGGCATCGAGCTCGGTCTCGGCAGCGGACTGCCCACGGTACTCAACACGGTGGTGGGCACCACCATCGGCCGCGACCTGACATCGGAAGTGGACCTGCGTTCGTGGATGGCCAAGGATGGATCCACATCCTATTCCTTTCCCACCAGCCAGGATCGCCGATTCTTTGCCTTCAAGGGGGATCTCGGCCTGCGGCGTCCCATTCTCGACGATGGCATCGCGCTGCGTGCAGTGAACAAGGAAAACTGGAACAACCTAGACGTCGGCACCTATTACGGGCGGGATGCCACCAAATACCGCGAACTGAAGTTGACCGA
>WTID01000087.1:0-9248 GCA_011522855.1 Flavobacteriales bacterium | reverse complement strand
GACATCATCAACCACCATGTCATCTTCTGCCCGTCCCCCGACGTGAGCCAGATTCTGAAGGGAACGAAAAGTGACGTCAAGGCCGGACTGGATGGGTTCGATCTCGCTCAAGGAAAGCTGGTCAATCAGTCCGTCGCCAAATCCTGGCTCCTGACCTCCATCACCTCGACCGACTACATCGACATCCTCAATGACGGATGCACGGATGACGATTTGGGATCGTGGGTCACCTTCGACTACGACCAGGTCTTCGGGACCAAAGACAAGGAAAGCACGTCCCCCTGGTACCGCTTTCGCGACCCCGTGGCCGGCAACCGATTTCACGAAGGGTCTGTAGGCGACACCTGGGATGACATGGCCAGCTTCTCTCTCGGAGAAAAGGAGGTCTATGTGCTGGAGCGCATCGAAACCCGCACGCATTACGCCCTGTTCCACTGCACGGACCGGACGGACGGAGCGAGCATCGAAGACTTCGACCTCGCTGCCACCGCCCGGGATGGGTCCCAATGGGGAACCGATCGGCTCCGGCGATTGGACAAGATCGAGCTGTATGCCAAGGACCAGTCGGGCTCCGGGGGGCCGGACGAACTGCTTCAGACCGTCGCGTTCCACTACGCCTATTCCTCCTGGCCAGCCATCTATGAGGAAGGTTCGGTCAGCGGCGGCGCTTCCGGAGGGGGTAAGTTGACCCTGACCGGGGTCACCGTGGAAGACATGGGCGTGGAAGAAGACGCCCGTCACTTCTCTTTCGGGTACGAATACCCCACAGCGCACCCGACCGCCAGTCCGGCCGTCCCCCTGCTCCAATCCGAGCACCTTCAAGAAAAATATGACGCGCTGTTCCTCGAATATGCCGGACTGAACGAGACTCCGGACTACCGCTATGGGACGTCTGACGCCTGGGGGATTCCGAAAGATTGGGAGGACGACCAGTGGTCCCAGCACAACCGCTGGCGCCCGGGCGATGTCGATGTTGCCTTCTCCCTCGCATCCGACCCGGCCGCCTATTGTCTGAAGCAGATCATCATGCCTTCCGGCGCCCGGGTCCTGCCGCAATACGAGCGAAACGAATACCGCTTCGTACAGGATGAACCGGCGGAAATCATGATTCCCCTCCATCCGGGCCAGACCTCCTCCCACAGCCAACTCTATCTCGACACTGATTTCCTCACCAACCCCGAGCCCACCCTCGCGTCCGACCCTCCCGGACTGGGCTGGATCATCGAGGACCTCAACGGCAATGGGGAACAGGATGAAATCGCCGACCTGTTGAATGAGGCCCTCACCGGTGAACGGGTGTTCACCAAGATCCTGTTCAACATGTCGAGCGAATCCGCAGCAGAAGACCGGAGCGGATGGAATTATTTCCCTGTCTTCGTCACCGTGACAGGGGTCGGACATGACTCCCAAGGGGTGTACCTCTCCGTTGAGGAAACGGGCAATTACAGCCTTCCCCAAGACGCCTGTTGGGACTTCTACCAGAAGTTCCCGAGGGTCTCGGTCGGGAGCGAGTCCCAACTCGACCCGGAAGACGAGGACCAACTCATTTCAGACATCGCCCGCGTCATGGATGATGCCGCCGCACTCGATCTGTTCCTGTTCGGAGGCGCCTTCACCAGCTCGGCCTGCCTGCAATACGACCCGACACAGTCCTATGTGCGCATCCCCCTGCTCGCCGGTGAACACAAGACGGGAGGCGGACTGCGCATCAAAAGGCTGATGGTTCATGACCCGGGCATCGAGTCCGGTGGGGGGCGTGAAGGAGAATTGCTCACCGGAACCGAGTATGGCTATGCCTCCTGGGATGAGGATCTCGGGAAGTGGGTGTCCTCCGGAGTGGCGGCCAATGAGCCCAAATCGATCTACGAGGGGTGTGCTCTGTATGAGCCGTTGGAGAAAGAGACGCAGACCATGAAGGAGCGCGCCCTGGGCGGCAAGGACAACGAGACCCAGACTGGTCCCGTGGGAGAGAGTTTCCTGCCGCCACCATCCGTCGGGTATGAAGAGGTCTCCGAGCGGTCCATCCACGATGACATCTCGGGTGAAGGAGAGACCATCCACCGCTTTTTTTCCTACCGAAGCCATCCGGTCGACATTCAATGGACGAATGCCACCGAGTCCCAATTGGACATCCTCAAACCGGATGACCCACTGAATTCACTCATCCAAATTGTGTCCAGAACGGGGCTCTGGTACTCTCAGGGAGTTCGGATCACGACCAGCGACAGACCGGGCAAGATGCGGGAAACGGTGACCTACGGGGCCGAGCGCGACCGGGAGGGCGTCCGGGTTCCCGTCTCCCGCACCACCTATGACTACTTCGAACCTGGCGAAAGCGTCCACACGATGGACGGATGGAGCACGGGCATGAAGGATTTCGGCGTGTTTGACGAAGTCTACTTCATGGGCAAGTTCATTCGCAACCACAAAGTCAACCTCAAGTACGAGATCGACATGGATGTGAGCATCGCACTGACTCCCCTGGCCGTTCCCGTCCCGTTTGCCGTGCCTTCCGCGTTTCCCTGGGGATCCATCATGACGGAGGCCCAAGGGGTCCATGCGACGGTCATGCAGTCCCACAGACCGTCGATGATCCGGTCCATCACCACGGAGGAGTCCGGCATGGAGACGGTGGTCACCAACCTGCGGTTCGACCCCCGTACCGGTTCCCCCAACCTGACCTCCGTCACCGACGGCTACTCGGATGTGGCGTTCGATCCCGAAGGGGACGACACGGGGCTCGTGGAGTTCGAGGGAAGAAAAATCGAATACCAGCAATCCGGACTGCCCTGGTTCCCCGAAATGGGCAAGGCCAGCAAGAACGACCGGCTGTCCATGACCACCGGCCAAGGCCTCCTGGACCCTGTGGCCCAGATCCTCTGTGCCGAAGAGACCATCAGCAATGGATCCCAATCAGAAGTGCTGCAGTTCCTCGAATTCTGCCCCAAACCGGGCAAATCCCTCTGTGGCATCCTCGGCGAGGACGGACTCTTCTATCCTGGGGACCTCCTGGAATTGACCGGAATCAGTCCTTTGGGCTACACGGTGCCCCCCAACTTCTGGTATGTCGAAAGCGTCGATGGCAACCGCGCCTACATCCGGGATGCCAGAAAACTCCATTCGGTGGTCACCTTCGATGTGACGACCGTTGATGTGGTCCAAAGTGGCCGCTCCAACGAACTGGGCACCCCTCTCGGAAGTATCCTGGCCTACGACGACGACCTCGACGTCAACATCACACCCAATCCAGCGGCCGAGCCTTTCCATGACCTCGTGGGTTACCTCAATGCGTGGGCCATCCCCTCCATTCCGTCAGGCAGTGCCACGTCCACCCGCACGACCAACTTGACGTCGGGTTCCTGGAGCGGGGTGCCGATCGCAGAGGCCCATTGCAAGGAGATGGCCGACCCCAGTGTCGGGTTGAGTGCATTCCACATGGAGTTTCATGGAGGGTCCAGCTGTGGCACGGGGTACATCTCCTTCCCGGAGCCCCCAACCATCATCACGACCACCACCACGACCACCGTCAGCACACCTGACAATCAATACTCCACGACGGGCGTGACGGATGGACCCAATGGAAACGACCCCTCGCCCAATGGCCGTGTGGTGGACCTCTCCGGACAGATCGTCATCCCCATCCACTACGCTCCAGCTTCGGAAGGAGGGCCCGGAACGTTCCGTTTCGACCCGGTCCTCGGAGCGGTCGTGTGGACCTCCCCGGACGCGGAGTGCAGCCCGACCGTCGTCTTCACGGCCTGCGCGGACTTCTCAGATGTGGTCGCCATTCCCAATGTGATGTCGGCGAGTGCCAGCGGATATACAGACCGACTGAAGAAACCCCTCGTGAGCTATTACGGCTTGCTCCTCGCGGATGGACACCACGAGTTCGGTTATGCCGGCCGTTGGAACCCGCAGAAGAACCTCTCCTTCAATTCCACGACCTCATCCTACCTGGACGGTGCCACACACAGCACCCAAGCAGGCCTGATGCAGGACTTCACGGCCGCGTCACCCTATCACCTCGACCATCTGCCAGACGAGTGGATTCTATCCTCCCGGCAGCTCGAACTGGATGAGCGGGGACGGGTCATTGAAACGGAGGATGCCTATGGTTACGGCCATGCGATGCGCTACAACCAATCCGAAAACCGACCCATCTGGACGGCCGATGGCGCCCGGCAATCAACCTGCTCCTTTGAAAGCTTCGAATCGATGAAGGTGTCGAGCAGCATGGGTCCCATGCTCACCGACAGCGGCGTCCCCACCTCCCAGATGCGAGGCTTCCGCTCCACGGATGTCGCCCACTCGGGCCAATACTCCTGGAAGTACTCACTCGCTTCCTCATGCGCCCGCTCCATCCTGAAGGACATCACCCTCGACGACAAAACAATGGAACAGGGGGTTCGCGTCCGGTTCTGGGCGCATGAGCCCATCACATCCAGCGGGGAGAAGCACCACAAGATGGCCGGCACGTTCCAAGTGGGACTGCATTCCTCCAAACCAGCGCCGCCACTCTGCTCGTCTCCACCTTCATTGGACCTGGAGGTTCAGGCCGACAGTCTGGCCCAGACGGGCAAATGGGTCCTGATCGAAGCGCGATTCACCCCCGAGGACCTGCAGTCGACCTTCTCCGCCAATCAAGTGCTGTACCCGGTCATCCAGTGTAACCGGGGCTCGAGTCCATTGAACCTCATCTACCTCGATGACATCCGGGTGCAACCGATGCAGGCGGCCATGACCTGTGCCGTCTTTGATCCCCATGACTTCCGCCTGCTGACGGAATTCGACGGCAATCACTTCGGCACCTTCCACCAATACAACCACAAAGGGGCGCTCATCCGGTCTCAGGTGGAGACCGAGGCCGGGCTGAAAACTGTATCCGAAACGCAGGATCACATCCTTGAAGACTGACACCATGACCCGCTCCACCTCCCCCTTCGCGAGGCTCGCCATGGTCGTCATGGTCCTCTTCGGCTCCCTCGGTGCCGCACACGCCCAATGTGTCTTCTTCCGCTTTGACGACTTCGAATCGGAAGGGCTCGGACCGCCCCTCTGCGCCGTCCCCTATGATGTGGTCACGGAGAACTGGACCAACATCGAGATGCTCGATGAAACCAATTGGGTGCCCTGGGTGGGCGACACCCCGACCGGCGGCACCGGCCCGACCTTCATTCCGGTGTTCGACCCGGACCTCGTTTCATCCAGCGTGTTTTCCAGTCTCGACGATGTCACCATCAGCTTGAGGGCATTGGAGAAGCACCGCGAGGCAGAGCGCAGCATCGACACAGGGAAGTACCTCTATGTGGAGTCGACCGATTGCTGCGGAAATCGGGCCATCCTCGAATCGGATACACTCGACTTCAGCACCCACGAGACGGTCGGCATGATCTTCATGTACCACATGTACGGCTCCACCATGGGCAGCCTCGTCGTGGAAGTCAGTGCGGATGGCGGGACCAATTGGACCTCCGTCTGGGAGGAGCCCGACCCCTCTACGGGATGGACCGCCCCCCTTGCAGCGGGTCCCGACTGGCAATTCGCCGGGGTCAACCTCGCTCCGAACCTGGCTGGGTCCGATTCATGCCTGATCCGGATGACGGCCACCGTCGGACCGGGCGGGGAGCACAGCGACATTGCCTTGGACAACCTGTTCATCTATGCGCTGGAGCCCATCCCGACCGTCCACAACGAAGGCACGTTCGACTACGAGGAACTCAACGGCATCTGCCGAACGCGGGTCACGTTTGACAAGCCCAGTGACCTCTGCCCCTCGGTGGACCACGAATTGCAATCGGCCGACCTGCGCCTCGACCTGAACATGGGCGAGCATTTCCGGTTCGGCGGGACGGACCTCGATGGCGGCATCGAGGTCAAGTACCGGCTCGAACCCCAAGGGTCCGCCTGTGCCTTCACGGACACCTTCACCTTGGCCATCACCGACGACCGGCATCCGGAACAGCTGGCGATCCACGACTTCGCCGCCTGCTATGCGACCAGTGACTGGATCGACGTCTACTTCGAATCCATTACTGTGGGAGAAGACCCCGAGTACCCCATCTACCTCGACGATGTCCGGTTCGACATCGAGGTCGACATCCACGAGCATATCGGGGCCCATGACAAAACGGTCAACCTCCACCCACCGGTCATTCCGGCTGGTGGCGGGCCGGTGCAATTCTCGTGGCAATCCAGCGACGGAGCCGATTGCGATTACCCCACCTACCGGTTCCAGCTGCTCAGGCTCCACGATTTCGGCGGTGGAACCTGCAGCTCGGGGTCCGGCCCCCGTTCCAGCATGAGCGAGGCCGACTGGACCCGGAGCGCGCTGACCCTGGAAGTGGGCTCTCCGTCCGTGGACCTGTCTATGATGGAGGGGTCGGGACTCTATGCGTGGCGGGTCATGCCCATCGGGGACCTTCATCCGGGCGGCGCCGGAAACGACCTCAATTGGGGGCGGTATTCCGGATTCACGAGCTACAGCACGGCCGCAGCCGCCAACCCGCAGGATTTCTGCGCCACAGAAACTGCCGTCTTCGAATACACGGATCCGGATGAGGACAAGAACCGGATGTTCTCGAGGAATTTCTCCCGCAACCTTGAGGGACACGACGAAATCCTCCTCGTGCAGGAAAGCGTCGGATTCAAGAGCGGCACAGGCTTTCCCCAGCAATCCCAGGTGCTGTCCCGGGGGCAGGGTGTGGCCCTCGCCCAAGCCTCCGTCCGCTCCTACAAGGGCATGACTCCCTTGCAGATCATGCCGGTTCCGCTCGAAAAACAGGACCTGAACTACCAGCCCGGCCTGATCCGGAATTCTGGGGACACCCACCCCTATTCCGCCGAACATTTCGACGCCGACACCCTGTTCAGGGAACCGGAGGCCATGTCCCAGACGGCCGCCGCCTCCGTGGGGCGGTACTGGTCGGACGAAGAGAATCCCGACGACCGGATCCCGAGTGCGGAGGGCTATCCCTTCGCCGCCGTGGAATACACCCGCGACGGGACCAACCGCCCGCTGACCCAGGGATTGACAGGAGAAGTCCTTCGGCTGCGCCCCGATGGGTTCAACAGCCGCATCAAATACGGCTCGGTCACCACGGAGGAGCTCACGCGCATCTTCGGCAACGAGGCCCCCGACGCCAGCAAGGTGGAGAAGATCATCACCATCTCTCCCGAGAACGTGACCACCGTGAGCTACGTGGACCTCACAGGGAACACCCTCGCTACCTGTCTCGCAAGCAACCCGTTTGTGGACGAAGAAAAATTCGTCTTGCTCACCCCAGAGGATGGGTTCAGCGTCACCAATGAACTCAGCGCAGCACCATCAGGCGTCCCTTACCTCTACGAAGCACAGACGGAGCTCTCCTTCGAGGAGGAAATGACCCTTGAACTGGACTACATACTGGATGCCGCCCAATTCCAGTCCAACTGTCTGTCGTTTTGCCGGACGTGTGACCACAAGGTCCACATCCGCATCGTCGACCTCGACGGCCCCAGCACGGTGTTCGAGGACTCCATCCTGGTGGAACAGGAAACCTGTCCCCTTGGCGCACTGGGGACAACGGAATGGGCCGACCTCGTGACCCTCGATGCCGGCCGGTACATGCTCCATTACGAAGTGAGGTTGAACAACGCCAACGGCAGCTCCACCTATCTGGATCAAGCCAGGGAAGACCTCGCTGCGGAACTGTCCGGCGACATCGAGGCCATCACCGATCCCATTCAGGCCGTGCTCCAGGACATCATCGACGAGACGGCCACGCTGGCGGACTTTTTCGATTACTGCGATGCGGAAGTGGTTTCCGGCAATGCCACGGCCCACGACGAGGACGGAGACGGCACCATCGACTACTACCTCTTCGGCTTGGGTCAGGCCGCCTTCGGCTTCGGATCCTGTGAGGACATCCGGGTCGACACGGACACCTGCAAATACGACTGCAACCCGGACACCCGTGATTTCGAAGCCTTCGTCACGGATGTGGCCGGCGCGGCCATGTACGACCGGGTTTATACGCAAGGATTGGATCAGCTCGAATTCGACGAATACAAGGACCTGAGCCCCACCTGCCCCAATTTCCTTTCAGGCTACTGTCTGGACCTGAGCGATGCGCGGGGCTGGTTCGATTGGTCCGGTGGAAGCATTGATTGGGATTCGCCGAATAACATTGCCGCCCTGAACTACGATGTGGCCGAGGGAGAGTTCAATCAGGTCATCGAGACCATGCTGCAGGCCCATGACGATGCACCGGAGATCTATGACACGTACACCTGCCTGAACATCTATGCCAGCCTGGAGTCCATCAGCCAGGACCTCCTCTACTACACCAACGATTCCTCCATCGTCGACCAGCTGCTCGACCGACTGGGCTATCATTACGAAGACACTGTGTCCTTTGGTGCCGCAGGCACGTTTGGCGACCCCTCTGACGAAGGGTTCATGACGCACCCCTTCAAGTATGTGCGACTCCCTGTCCTGCCCCCTGCCACTTCCTGGCAAACCCACCCCTGCTTCGACGAGACCAGCGCCTTTTCCGGCTACGACATCGAGAGTCTGGACATCAACAACGCGGACGATCGGTCGGTCATCGAAGAGGCCTTCTATGGACTGAACCAATGCCTTCAGGATGACATCTCCTCCGAAGTCGATGACGCCATGGCCGACACGGAGACCGGCGTGGTCAACCAGGAGAACATCTACGACCGGTGGGAAGAACTCTGCACCGACCTGATCGAGGACAAGGCGGGATACTTTGAGGACAAGGCCCACGACGCTGTGGCGGAGGCGTTCTCCTGTCCGGATGGCTACCTGTGCCCGGCCATGCCCTTGACCGACGACGAGTTGCAGGAACTGATCAATTGCTATTCGATTGCCATCGTCGAGTATGCGAGCAACCTCTGCAGTGCGCCGAGACCACCCCGCACCAATGAGGTGTTCGGCATGGATGACCCATCCCCCATCATGGGCATTGGGTCCTATCTGGTCGACGACTCTCAAAAAGCCGGCACCTTCGTTCGCCACGGCCAGGCCGAATGGGCCGAATTCTCCCGGACGGGGGCCGCGTTCGAAACCCGTTTCCCCCTCAGCAATCAATATGACGAGGTCACGGAGGGAGCCTTCCCGGCCGACCCCACAGCCTCGACCTACTTGACGGTCAGGGAAATGGAGTATGACCTGGACCTCAACACGGCCTACCTGAGCTCGATTCCCACCGAGGAGGACATCGAATTGCTCACGGCCATTGCAATGG
>WTID01000095.1 GCA_011522855.1 Flavobacteriales bacterium | reverse complement strand
CCAGCCAGGATTACCATCATGACTCGGTCACCACGTTGATCAACATCGACGACATTCAGACGGCGATTGACCGACTCAAGTATGATTTCCGGAAGCCGTTCACCATGTTCCTCGATGGATTCCATTACGATGAGATCGCCGAGGAGCTGGAGATTCCCATGGGCACCGTCAAGAGCCGCATTTTCCATGCCCGGAAGCGGCTGAAGGAAGAGTTGGCGGAGTTCGAGCTTCGCTGAGTCGAACCACTTCCAGTTTTTTCCACGAAGTCAAGGCGAAGGGGGCGCAACCTTTCGCCTTTTTCGTCGTCCTATTCCCGGTAACTTGCATCGCCATGACCCTGACCGTGAACCGAGATTCTCTCTTCCGATCCATTGCCGTCGCCGTGCTTTCCGGTGTCGGTCTCTTGGCGTCTGCGCAGGTGGAGGTGAACAGCACCCTCACTCCGGATGAATATGTGAACGACGTCTTGCTCGGCACCGGCGTCGAGGCGACCAACGTCGTCTTCACGGGCAGCCCGGTGCAGATCGGGCACATCACCGGCTTTGACCCCTCGGAATTTCCCATTGAAGCGGGCCTGATCCTGAGCACGGAGGTCGCCAACAACCCAGCCAATGTGGACGATGGATGCGTCGACGACTTCATCGATGACAACCTCGAAGTCTCCGGCGATCCCGACCTGCTGACCATCGCCAACAGCGTGCCGCCCCTCATTGGACAAAACTTCAATGTGAGCAGCGTCAACGATGTCTGTGCCATCGAATTCGACTTCGTGGCGACCGGGGACACCATTCGCTTCAACTACGTGTTCGGTTCCGATGAATACCTGGCGTGGATCAACAGCCAATACAATGACATCTTCGGCTTCTTCCTGAGCGGCCCAGGCATCAACGGTCCGTACGCCGACAATGCCATCAACCTCGCCGAGGTCCCGGATTCCGACCCGCAGCTGGCCATCACGATCAGCTCGGTCAACAATGTGACCAACTCGGCCTACTACATCGACAACCCGGCCAATGACATCCTCTGCCAGAATGGCTACACCGTCAAGCTCACGGCGGAGAGCGAAGTGGAGTGCGGAGAGACGTACCACATCCGATTGGCCATTGCCGACGGTTCGGACACGGCCCTCGAGTCCATCGTGGTGCTCGAGTCTGGATCCTTCGAGTCCAACTCCGTGGTGGAGGTCGACCTCAACATCAACGTGGGGGCAGACCTCGTGACCGACAACCCGGTCATCTTCGAGGATTGCGGTGAGGCGGTCCTGACGTTCACGCGTCCGATCGAAACCATCATCGACATCGAGGAGATGGTCATCATCGACTACTCGGCCAGCACGGCCACCAATGGGGTGGACTTCACCGAGTTGCCGGACACCGTCTACTTCCCGCCGTTCGTGACCGTGCAGGAGTTTCCGCTCGACGCCTTCGAAGACGGGATTGCCGAGGGCACCGAGACGGTGATCATGGAAATCCTCAACCTCGCCGCCTGCAATGGAGGAGGCCTCACGAGCTACTTCGAATTCGACATCCTCGATGAGCCGGAACCGCTCGTGGTCGACGGATGGGATACTGAGTTGTGCGTCGGAGACTCCGTGACGCTGGAGCCGGTGGTCAGTGGGGGATACGGCAACTACACCTTCGACTGGGACTGCAATCCGGGCCTGGACACCAACCAGATCAACTACATCCCCGATGCCGCGGGGGCGTTCGAGTGCATCGTGGTCGTGAGCGACACCTGCGGCATGCCGAGTGACGATGGTCTGTTCAACATCGTGGTGGAGGAGTACCCTGAGTTGACCGTGGAGATCCTCGGTGGTGACCTCGTGCTCGATTGCAACGGATTTGCGGAAGTCTTTGCCCAAGGGGACGGAGGCAATCCGCCCTACGAGTATTCCTGGGAGTTCCAGGATGGTCTGCCGGCCTTCGGATTCGGCAACAGCCTCTTCGTGAGCACCTGGAACAACGCCACCGAGGTGCACGTCACGGTCGAAGACGCCTGTGGGCTGACGGCGACCTCCATGATCAATGTGAGCATTGATGTGCCCGAGTTGATCGTGGAGCTCGAGGACGAGTACGAGGTGAGCTGCAATGTGCCGTTCAGCATCACGCCGGATTGGTCGGGTGGCCAGCCCTTCTACAACTGGGGGTGGCTGGAAGGTTTCTCCTTCCTTGGATTTTCCGAGACGCTCAACTGGACCACGGATCAAGACATGTCCATCACCCTGGAGGTGAGCGACGGATGTGGTCAGTTCGTGACCACCACCACGGAGGTCATCGTCGTGAGCCCGCCACTCGAGGTGACCTTGCCGGACACCCTCGTCGGCCCCTGCACGGAGACCTTCTCCCTGTCGCCCAGCATCGATGGCGGCAGTGGGGTCTACACCTACGAGTGGACGCAGAACTTCAATCCGGTAGGGGACGAAGCGAGCTTCCAGTATTCGGATGGTCTGCCGACCACCTTCGCCGTGGAAGTCACGGACAACTGCCAGTCCTCCGGCAGCGCCAGCACCACCATCGTGATTGACAACCCGCCGCTTGTGGTGGACCTTCCGGACACCATCAATGCCTCCTGCATCGACAACACGGTCATTGCGGTGGACATCGAGTCCGGAGCCGGAGAATACACCTACGAGTGGTCCGTGGGCGGCATCCCTTACGGAGGGTCCGACCCCCAGATCACCGTGCAGAGCTTCGTGACCACGCCCATCTTCGTCGAAGTGCAGGACGGGTGTGGAGGAGAGGACGACACGGCGGCTACCCTCGTCATCCCTGACGTGCCGATGACGCTTTCCGTGCCCAACGACACGGTCATTTGCCGGGGCGAGTCCTTGTCCTTGAGTGCGGTGGCCACGGGGGGTGAGGGCGGATTCGTCTTCAGCTGGCCGAGCATTCCCGCCTTCGGTGAAGACCAATATGTCTCTCCGAGCAATTCCTTCAGCTACCCGGTCGAGGTGACCGACATCTGCGGGGAGACGCTCACCGAGACCGTCAACGTCGAGGTGCAATACGTCTACAGCGACTTCTACACCAGCTACCTCAGCGACACGCGCATCGAGTTCATCGCGACGCCGGAGCCGGCCTGTCCGACCTGCGACTTCGACTGGAACTTCGGCGACGGAGCCACCAGCGAGGAGCCCAACCCGATCCATGAGTACGATGGCCTCGGGGATTATTACGCCCAGCTCACCGTGACCAATGCCATCGGCTGCACGGACAGCGCCTACACCCTCGTGGAGGGGCCGGTGCTCATCTACATTCCGAATGCCTTCACGCCCAACAACGACGGCATCAACGACGCCTTTCAGGTGGTCATTTCCGATGTCACCCGATATGAGCTCGACATCTTCAACCGGTGGGGCGAGCTGGTCTTCCACAGCGAGGACCCCGACGAAGTCTGGATCGGCAACGTGAACGGGGGAGACCACTATGCGCCTCCGGGCATGTACAACTACCGCCTGAAGTGGAAGGGTGCCCGGACGGATGCCGAGGAGATGCTCGGTACGTTCGAGCTGATGCGGTGATCGCACGCAGGTCAGGGGGCAGGTCCGCTTCCTGCGGTGTACTTTGTGCGCCATGACCAACGGACAACGATTCCGAGGGGCGTTCATCACGGTGACGTCCCTCTTTTTCATGTGGGGGTTCATCACCGTCTTGGTGGACGCCTTGATTCCCCGCCTCAAGGATGTCTTCGAATTGACTTACCTCCAGGCTGGACTGGTCCAATTTGCCTGGTTCACCGCCTACGGCATCATTTCCATTCCTGGCGGGCGCCTGATCAAGCGCCTCGGATACAAGAATGGCATCCTGATCGGCTTGTCCCTGGCGGCCATCGGCTGTCTCATCTTCTATCCGGCCGCGTCCACCCGCCTCTTCGCCCTCTTCCTGCTGGCCTTGTTCGTGGTCGCGTCGGGCATCACCATCCTGCAGGTCGCGGCGAACCCGTACATCTCCGTGCTCGGACCGGAGGAGGGCGCGTCGAGCCGCCTCAACCTGGCCCAGGCCTTCAATTCGTTGGGCACCACCATCGCCCCGATCATCAGCGCCACCTATCTCCTGTCGGACACGGTGAAGAGTGGGACTGAGCAGGCTGCGCTGGCCCCGGACGCCCTCGAGGCCTATCGGAGCGCCGAGGCCGGTGCGGTCCAGGTGCCGTTCGTGCTGCTCGCGCTGGCCTTCCTGCTTCTCGCCGGCGTCATCTGGAGAATCGCCCTGCCCCGCATCCTGGAAGACCAGGGGGGCTCCGAACGATCCCTGTCCGACGTCTTTTCCAATGGTCGCTTGCGGGCCGGAGCGCTCGGCATTTTCGTTTATGTGGGCGCCGAGGTGGCCCTCGGGAGCTACATGGTCAATTACGGCCTCAACCTCAACGTCCATGAGCTGATGCAGTCCAGTCCGCTCCTTGAGCGGCTGGCGGGCCTGGCTGCCGCCATCAAGGGCCAGTCCGTGTCCGACATGGATCCCAAGGGCAAGCTGGGGGTCCTGTTGACGTTCTATTGGGGAGGCGCCATGGTCGGCCGCTTCATTGGGGCGGCCTTGATGCAGAAAATCCGCCCCGGCCTCATGCTGGGCCTCTTTGCCACGCTGGCCGTGGCGATGGTGATCAGCAGCGCCTCCACCACCGGTTTGGCCGCCTTGCTGCTGCTGCTGGGGGTGGGGCTGTGCAACTCCATCATGTTCCCCACCATCTTCACGCTGGGCATCGAACAATTGGGAGACGCCAAGCCTCAAGGGAGTGGCATCCTGTGCACGGCCATCGTGGGCGGAGCCGTCATTCCTCCGGCCTTCGGTGCCCTCGTCGACGCGTCCGGGTTCGGATTGGCCCTGCTTCTGCCCGCGGTGTGTTATGCCTACATCGCCGGTTTCGGGTTCCGGTCAGGCCGCATGGACATGGTCTGAGTGCCCCGGATTTCGGGCGAAATCCTGTGAACAACGGGGTTTGAAAGTTTCACAATTGATTTCTCTGGCCTTGGTCGGGGAGCACACAATGCGTTCATTGTGCAACCAATTCATGGTTGGACTGTTGTTCACATGAAGCTATCGACATGGCGAAGAAGAAGAAGAAAGTCAAGGAACTGCAGCCCAACATCAAAGTGAGGCTCGATGGACGAACCGTCATCACGGTGCGGGATCCAAGCAAATTGGATTTCTGGAGGGAGAAGTACCCCAAGCTCGAAATTCTCGAAGAGAACTGAGCTCTCCGCGGAGTCCAACGAAAAAGGCCACCCATCGGGTGGCCTTTTTCGTGGAGGGACGAACAGGTCAAGCCACGTGGGCCAACTTCTCCGTCTCCATGCTCAGGGCTTCCCGGCCCTTCTTGGTGAGCATGTAGCCGTTCTTGTTCTGGATGAGGCCATCCAGGTAGAGGCGCGTGATGCGCTCGCCGATGCGGGCCTGTCCGACACTCAAGGTGACATCGCCCTCAATCCGCTTCCAGAAATTTCGCTCGAGGGTGGCGAGTCGAATGTGTTCCTGTTGTTCGCGCTTGTGTTGCTGAACGATGTCCAGAATCATGAGGTCGTGCTTGTCCATGGGTTGTGAGTCGGCTTCGGTGAGGTGAATAGCGGACCATCCGCTACTGTTGCAATGTAGGTGAACAGACTCCATCCGACGACTTTTTCCGGGCCCAGATATGGACAACTTGTCCACCCTGTCGGGAGGTCGATTCGGTCGTGTTTTATCCCGCGTGATGACTGAAAAGGCGCTCGATGTAGTCTTGGAGACGTCGGGGGTTGCGCTCGGTTCGGATTGGCGTGTTGCAGCGCAGTCTGCGGTGCCGGTCGTTCTTCTGGACAAGCTGGATTTGGAGTTCGTGTCGCCCGGCCCATTCGAGGATGTCGGACAGGGAATGGACCTCGGCACAGGCGAGAAGGTGATGCCGTTCAGGACAAGGGGCTTCCGGGTGCCACATCGACCCGTGGAATCGGATGCGCATCAGGATGAACCGCACCCACAGACCGCCCTCGACCAGGCCGGGGCCCAGGATCAGGAGCCGGGGTTCCTGAGCGTTGGGGAAAGGGCCTTCGATTCGCCAGCCGATGGCATGTTGCCAACGCCAGAGCAGGAGCGTGGTGAATCGGCTGACCCGCGACGGGGAGGGCAGGGAATGGGTCATGGCGCCGCGGGGTTGGATCGGGCCCATTGTCCCCGGCGGGTATCCTTCTGAAGGGAGCGTTCCAACAGATCGAGGAAATCCGCCCGGGGAAGGTGGCCTGCTCCGAGGGATTCGAGGTGCGGATTCATGATCTGGCAGTCGATGCAATCGAACTGCCACTGCTCGAGTTCCTTCGCGAGGGTGATGAAGGCCACCTTGCTGGCATTGGAGGCTCGGGCAAACATGCTTTCTCCAAAGAAGCAGCTTCCGAGCGAGACCCCGTACAGTCCCCCCACCAGCGCTCCATCCCCGTCCCAGGCCTCCACACTGTGGGCAAACCCGAGATCGTGAAGGGTGAGATAGGCCTCGATGAAATCCTCGGTGATCCAGGTGCCTTCTTCCGGACGGTCGGCACAGCCCTGCATGACACCGCGGAAGTCTTCGTCGAACGTGACGGTGTACAAGGACTGGTTCAGGACGTTGCGCATGCTCTTGGACACCTTGACGTCTTCCGGTTTGACGACGGCCCGAGGGTCGGGGCTCCACCAAAGGAGAGGGTCCTCCGGGGCGGACCATGGAAAGATGCCGCGCTCATACGCCAACAGAAGGCGGGCCGCGCTGAGATCCCCTCCGATCGCCACCAATCCATCTTCCCCGAAGTGCTCCGGAGGAGGAAACCACAATTCTGAGCCCAATTGCAACACGGCGTGGCGAAATTAGTGACCCCATGAGCAGTCCCCATTCGACTACGGATTCTCCATTGGGTGCTTGGCGCCGGGCCGGATGCCCCTTGCCGGGCCCGGATGCTCACGCGCCATTCATGCCTTACGGGAGGACCTCCGCTGCCGAGGCGCGGGCCTCGGGCCGGGCGGGCGAAGCCTTCCGGGAGGCGGCGGTGTTGATTGGGGTGGAGCCGGACGGCCGCATCGCCTTGATCGAGCGGGCGCCGGGAGGTGGGGTTCACGGTGGGCAAATGGCCCTGCCAGGAGGCGCCTTGGAGACAGGAGAAACCCTGCTTCAGTGCGCCCTACGCGAATGGAGGGAGGAATTGGGGTTGTCGACTGAGGTGGAGCCGTTCTCGGAGCCGGTGGCCCTGACCGAAGTCCACGTGGTGCCCAGCCGGTTCATCGTTCGCCCTCATGTTGCCGCCGTGCGGTTGGCCGATGTCCTGGATTTTGACCGGACGGAGGTGGCAGCGGTTCACCGGCTTCGCACCGAAGACCTGGTGGATGGAGCGTTCCAGCTCACCCAACGGGTGCGAGTTGGAGGGCCATCGGGATTCACCATCGAAGCCCCGGGCTTTGCCTTTCCGGACATGCCCTTCATCTGGGGTGCGACCGCCATGATGCTGGGCGAATTGAAGGCCATCTTGGCTGCCCATGGCGGCTGAGCCCGCTACCTTTGTGGCATGGAAAAAGAGCGGGCCAAGGCCCTGGCCGAATTGCACGGTGCATTGCATTCCCCCGTCGCAGAAATGCGCGACGCCGCCCTCAAGCGGGTCAAGCAGGACGGGGAGGTGACCACGGTGGCGGAGCTGGTGCGGCTGCGTCGGGAAACCGACGAGGATGCCGTCCGCAAGGAAGTGGACGCCGTGCTGCGCAGCCTCAAACTGGAAGGGGCCGGAGAGGCGTTGCTGGATGCAGCGTTGGACACCGACAACGTGGAGCAATTGCCCGAACTGCTGGCTTGCCTTTGGGAATGCGGAGGGACGGCGGAAGGCCACCTCAAGATGCTGGCGACCCGGTGCGTCGAGATGGGCATGCCCGTCATGGTCGAGGCCCTGACCCTCATCGAGGCCCTGCCCGAGTGGGTGGAGGATGAGGGGGACCTGCTCGAGGCCATGTTGATCCTCAAACAGGGGGCGGAAGCCCGTCAAGGGGGCAATGCCGAGGCTGAAGTGGCCATGCTCGGCATGATGTGGAAGGAGCTCGCTGGCCGCGAGCGGGCCTGAACTCAGGTCTGGATGACCCCCGTGCGAAATGGGGGTTCGGCGGGGGCCCCGTCCAGGGCGGCGATGCCCTCCGAAATCCACGTTCTCGTCTCGCGAGGGTCAATGATGGCGTCGACCCACAGTCGGGCTGCTGCGTAGTAGGGCGAGACCTGCTCGGCGTACCGCTTTTCGATGTCGTCCCGCAGGGCAGCCTCCCGTTCCGGAGACATCTCCTCCCCAGCCTTCTTGCGGCGGGCGACCTCGATCTGGAGCAGCACCCCAGCAGCTTGGGCGCCACCCATCACGGCGAGTTCAGCGGTCGGCCAGGCGACCATGAGCTTGGGGTCATAGGCCTTTCCGCACAGTGCGTAGTTCCCCGCTCCGTAGCTGTTGCCGACGACGACGGTGAACTTCGGGACGGAGGAATTGGCCATCGCATTGACCAGCTTCGCCCCGTCCTTGATGATGCCGCCCTGTTCGCTCTTGGATCCGACCATGAAGCCGGTGACGTCCTGGAGGAACACCAGCGGCAGGCCCTTCTGGTTGCAATTCAGGATGAACCGAGCGGCCTTGTCCGCACTGTCGGAGTAGATGACCCCGCCGAACTGGGTGCCCGACTTGGCGCTCTTCACGAGCATGCGCTGGTTGGCGACCACGCCGACCTTCCAGCCGTCAATCTTGCCTGTGGCACAGATCACGGTCTTTCCGAAGTCTTTCTTGAATTCCGTGAACTCGCCGCCGTCGAGGAGGCCACGGAGCAGGATGCGGGCATCGTAGGGCTCCCGGCGGGATTCGGGGAGGACACCGAGGAGCTGCTCTCCATCCAATTCAGGTGCGGCTGGAGTGTCCCGACCGTATGCCCGGACCACGGGTCGGTCCGCCCTGTGTGCGGTCAATTGACGCAGGAGGGCGATGGCCTCACGGTCGTTGTCGACGACGTGGTCGACCACACCGGAAATGCTGCCGTGCATGTCGGCCCCGCCGAGGGTCTCGGCATCGACGTCTTCTCCGATGGCGGAGCGCACCAGATAGGGCCCCGCAAGGAAGATGCTCCCCGTGTCCCGTACGATGATGCTCTCATCGCTCATGATGGGCAAGTAGGCTCCCCCCGCGACACAGCTGCCCATGACGGCCGCGAGTTGGGGGATGCCCGCTGCACTGAGCCTGGCGTTGTTCCGGAAGATGCGACCGAAGTGCTCCTTGTCGGGGAAGATCTCATCCTGCATCGGCAGGTAGACCCCCGCGCTGTCCACGAGGTAGAGGATGGGCAGGTGGAGTTCGAAGGCGAGCTCCTGGGCCCGCAGGTGCTTCTTGCCCGTGATCGGGAACCAGGCGCCGGCCTTGACGGTGGCGTCGTTGGCAATCACAATGCATCGGACGCCGGACACATGGCCGATCACCAGTGCGCAGCCGCCTCCCGGACAGCCGCCATGCTCCGCGTACAGGCCGTCGCCGGCCAACCCGCCAATTTCCAGACGGGGAGCGCCGTCGTCGAGAAGCAAATCGAGCCGTTCCTGGGCGGTGAGCTTGCCCTTGGCGTGCTCTTTGGCAATCCGCTTGGGTCCGCCCCCTTGGCGCGCCTGCTGGAGCCGGTGGTCGAGTTCGGAGAGCTTCAGCTTCATCGCGTCCACCCTGCGCTGCAGTTCGATTTCTTCAGGAGATACGGGCATGTCCGGTCATTGCGGGTCGATCCCAAGGTACGGCCTCGCGTCCCCGTGTACTTTTGAAGCGCGTCCTGGGTTTCACTCCCGCGGCGTTGGCATCATGACGACCTCCCGCATTCTGTTCCCGATCGCGATTGCCCTGCCCGCTTGGATGGTCATGGGACTTTTGGGCTGCGGCCATCCTCCCGCAGAACGGGAGCCGACCCCGATCTCAGAACGCGTCCTCGACTCCGCGAGGGATTCATCGACCGTCCGGTGGGCGGAAGGGTTCGGCTTCGAGGCGGAGGGGACCATCCTGTGGCTGGCGCATGACGGAGACACCACCCGATGGGTGCAGGGCAAGATTCCGGCGGCGTGCAGCGACTGCATCGGTCTTCCTGTGTCCACTGAACTTGAATTGGCCACGTGGTCCACGACGCACGTTCCGTTCGTCCGGGCCGTCGAGGCCACCGACCTGTGGGTGGCGAGTGGATACCTGAGCCGGATTGAACCGGATTCGACCGCCAATCCTGTCGATCTGGGAGGAGATGCGGGGATGGATGAAGAGAGGCTGCTCATCAGTGGGGCGGATGTCTTGACGTCCTATCCCTTCGGGGACCCGATGACCGGGGTGTCCCAACGAACAGGGGTCCCCGTGATGGCCATGGCGGAATACGCGGAGGCCCATCCACTCGGGAGGGCGGAGTTTGTCAAGGTTTTCGGATGGCTGACGGGCCACATGAAAGAGGCGGATGCCGTCTTCAACAGCTTGGAGTCGGCCTATCTCGAGGCCAAGGCCATCGCCATGAGCGAGGCGGAGAAGGAGGGGAGGCCCATTGTCTTTACCGGGAGTTCGAAAGGGGGCAAATGGACCGCGCCGGCCGGGGATGGACTCGTGGCGCGGCTCATTGCCGATGCCGGCGGAGAATATGCCTTCGATTCCAGGCGGGCCGAAGCGCTGGGATTGAACCGGGTGGGGCCCAACTATGAGGTGGAAGCCGAGCAGTGTGCTTTGTTCGCCGCTGAATGTGATGCCTTCGGCAAGGTGGTCCATGCTCCCGAAGGGTGGACCGTCTCCGATGCCAGGAACGAGGCGCCGTGGTTTGATGTGGACGGCCGGGTGGTGTTCCACTGCAACACCGCCGAAGTCGACTATTTCGGTCAGGCGATTCTGGAGCCCCACGAGATGCTGGCGGATTTGGTTCACCTTCTCCATCCGTCCAGTGGCCGCCGCGATTTCGTCTATTTCCAGCCGACGACACCATGAGGGAACGCACCATTTCCGTGGTCCTCGGCGTGCTGGGCGCCCTGCTGTTCGCGGTCGGCCTCTTCTCTGGCCCGGCCGGACTGTCGCCGGACGAGCAATGGACGGCCCTGTTCGACCGACAGGGTGTGGCCGGCACCATCCTCTGGGATTTGCGCCTGCCGAGGTTGTGCATGGCCGTGCTCTCGGGCGGCGCCCTGGCCTTGGCGGGTTTGCTGATGCAGACCTACTTCAAGAATCCCCTCGCCGGGCCCAGCGTCCTCGGGGTCACCTCCGGGGCGACCTTGGGTGTGGCCCTCGTGTCGCTCGGGGGCGTGGCGATGGGCGCTGGCCTTGGTGTGGTGGGCACGGTGGCCGGGGCGCTGGTCGGATCGTGGGCGGTGATGCTGCTTCTTGGAGCCGTCATCGGCTGGTTTCGATCCCGCTCGGCGTTGTTGATTTTCGGCCTGATGATCGGCTACCTCACCGGCGCCCTGGTCACGGTCCTTCAGGCGGGCGCCGAGGCGGGTGCCCTGCAGGCCTTCGTGGTCTGGGGGATGGGCTCCTTCGGCCATGCATCCTGGTCTGGCGTCCTCATCCTCGCCGCCGTTCTCCTGTTGGCGGCGTTGTGGTCCATCCGTCACCGGCATGACTTTGACATGTGGATGCTGGGCTCCCTCACGGCCCGCTCGATGGGGGTCAATGAGCGCGGCCTGACCTACGGCATCCTCGCCATGACGGGAGCCCTGGCCGCCCTGGTCACGGCGTGGTGTGGCCCTGTGGCCTTCCTCGGGCTGGCCACCCCGCACCTCGTCCGCATCCTGTATCGGCAGTACGGGACCGGATCCCTGATTGCCCCGGTCCTCCTGATGGGCATGGTGCTGGCCCTGTTTGCGGATTGGACCGTCCGGTTCACCACCATTCCACTGAATGCCGTCCTCAGCATGGTGGGGGCTCCCGTCGTCTTGTGGCTTCTTCTGCGCCGCTCCGAATCCACCGCCCGATGATGACGGAACCGACCCATCGGAAGGGGTTGACCCTTCACCATCTGGAGCTGGCCCGGCCCGACCTCCAGGGCATGCGGGTCAACGCGGCCCTCAGCCCGGGAGACTTCCTGGTGGTGGTCGGCCGCAATGGCGCTGGAAAATCCACCTTGCTCCAGACCATCATGTCCTTGTTGACACCTGCCCACGGCGAGGTGTGGCTCGGTGAGGACCGGGTGGCCGAGCTGCGACCGCGAGACCGGGCGGCGAGGATGTCCCTCGTGACCTCGACGCCGCCACGCCAAGCCGGGATTACTGTCCGGGCCACGATGGAGCTGGCCTTGAGGGCGGCGGGCCTTCCCGTTGACCAATCCTCTGTGGAGGACGCCATGGAACGGGCTGGAATCTCCAACTGGGCGGACCGCAGGTTGGACCATTTGAGCGATGGCATGGCCCAGCGGGTCATGGTGGCCCGGGCCGCCCTGCAAGGCAAGGAGGTGATGGTGCTCGACGAACCCACGGCCTTCCTCGATGTGGTGGGAAAGGAAGACATCCTGGGCCAGCTCGAACACTGGCGGACATCCGGCAGAATCGTGGTGCTCGCCACGCACGATCTCGATGCGGTCGCGGCCTCAGGGGCCGTCACCCACTGGCTCCACCTGCATCCCGGCTCGGGAAATGGCTCCACGTTTCATGAAGGAGGCTTCCCCGTCAATGAGGCTCGCGAGGCCTTGCGTCGGGAGCACCGATAGCGCCGTTTCCCAACCGGAGCCAATCAGGAACCGCAGGGGCGTTCGGCGGTTATTTTCGCACCATGCCCTCGATTGCTCGAATTCTGTTGACGTCCGCCATCCTCTTGGGCATCATCAGCCTCATCGAGTGGGGCGCCTGGCGCAACGTGAACCGCATGTGGGCAGGAAACGCCCGCCTCGAGCAGATTCGCTGGGCCTGGCGCGTGGTGACCGTGGTCCAATACGTCTGGACCGTCATTTATTTCGTGCGGTGGCCTCATTGGAGGGAGTTCAGCATCGGGTGGCTGTTGTTGACCCATGCCGTGCTCATTTCACTGTTGGTGCCCAAACTGTTCCTCTGTGGGGTGGAAATGCTCGAAGGCATCCGGTATTGGGGCCAATGGGCCTTGACCGGGTCTGATCACCGGGCGGATGTGCCCCGGCGCACCTTCATCACGGTCACCGGACAGGCTGCGGCGGGTGTGTTGTTTGCCGCGTTCGCCAACGGCATGACCCGCGGACGCCACGGCTACCATATCCGTCGCCACGAGGTGCCGATGGCCGGCCTTCCGGATCGACTCGACGGACTGCGCATCGTCCAGATTTCCGACGCCCATCTGGGCAGTTTCCTCGGCCAGTTCGAGGCCGTCCAGCCGGGGTTGGACATGATTCGCTCGCTCAATCCCGACCTCCTCTGTTTCACGGGGGATCTGGTGAATGACCACAGCGATGAGGCCGAGCCCTGGATTCAGCGCTTCAAAGCGTTGGAGGGACGTTTTGGGAAATTCAGCATTCTCGGCAACCACGACTACGCCGACTACGCGCGCAGGACAGACGAGGAGCGAGAAGCCGTGCGCTCGAGGATCCGGGCCATCCATGGAGAGATGGGGTTCGACTTGCTGCTCGACGAGCACCGTGTGCTGGAGATCAACGGGGAAAAGCTGTTGCTGGCCGGTGTCCAGAACTGGGGGAGGGGGTTCCGTCAATCCGGCGATCTCGACAAAGCCCTGGAAGCCTCGGACGCGGCTTTGCCCACCGTCTTGTTGAGCCATGATCCGACCCATTGGGAAGACCGGGTCATGGGGGGCAAGGCGCCGGTTGAATTGACCTTGTCGGGTCACACCCACGGCATGCAGATGGGCCTCGAATTGCCCGCACTCGGCATCAAGTTCTCGCCCAGCCGACTGCGCTACAAGCGCTGGGGCGGGCTCTACACCGAGGGCAACCAGCACCTCCACGTCAACCGCGGATTCGGCATGCTCGGCTTCCCCGGCCGCATTGGCATGCCCCCTGAAATCACCGAACTGACCCTGAGGAAGGCCTGAGTACCTTCCCGGTCCCATTCACGACACCCATGAGCGACGACAAGAAGGTCATCTTTTCGATGGTCAAGGTCAACAAGACGACCCCGACCGGAAAGCACATCCTCAAGGACATCTACCTGTCCTTCTACTATGGTGCCAAGATTGGCATCATCGGAACGAACGGTTCCGGTAAGTCCACGGTCATGAAGATCATCGCCGGGCTGGACGAGGCCTATCAGGGCGAGGTCGTCTGGGCCGATGGCTACACGGTGGGCTACCTGCCGCAGGAGCCGACACTGGATGAGAACAAGACCGTCCGCGAGGTCGTGGAGGAGGGCACGCAGGAAATCGTGGCCGTCCTGAAGGAATACGAGGAGATCAACGCCAAATTCATGGACGAGGAGATCCTGAACGATCCGGACAAGATGCAGGCCCTGATGGACCGGCAGGCAGCCGTTCAGGACCGAATCGATGCCCTGGATGCGTGGGAGCTCGACACCAAACTCAACATCGCGATGGACGCCTTGCGCTGTCCGCCGGACGACCAGAAGATCGGAGAGCTCTCCGGGGGAGAACGCCGACGGGTCGCCCTCTGCCGGTTGCTGCTTCAGGCCCCGGATGTGCTGCTGTTGGACGAGCCGACCAACCACCTCGACGCCGAAACCATCGACTGGCTCGAGCAGCACCTCGAGCGCTACAAGGGAACGGTCTTGTGCGTGACGCACGACCGCTACTTCCTGGACAATGTGGCCGGCTGGATCCTCGAGCTCGACC
>WTID01000200.1 GCA_011522855.1 Flavobacteriales bacterium | reverse complement strand
TCGCGGATTCAACCTCCCGAAACCGGAGGGAGTCCACCCCGGCCGGATGGAGCAGGCGCCAAGTTCCAGGCGCATCGTCCGGCTGGAAGCCCGACAGTTCAGCCCACAGGCTGTCTCCTTCCACATGGACTTCCACAGTGTCCCCTGGGCCGGCGATGGCCACATCCAATTCCTGTTCCGACCACCCGTCGGGACCAGCCTTCAGGTCTGCCCACCCTTCGAGTTTCGCCCTCCAGTATCCGCTGGAGTCCACGCGCAGCCCCGACAGATAGGTCGCCGGTTGCACAGGGGGCGCATCCATCCGGAGGAGCGGCTCGGCCGCCGTCGAGTCGAGCGTCTGAATCGCTTCGGCCCACCAAGCCACCGGCTCGCCGGCATCCGCTCGGTAGTTGCCATTGGCATCGCTCAATGCCACCATGCAGAAGGCGCCCTGAGGCAAGAACCCGATCTCCACGAACCCGCTGTCCCCGACGAGTCCGACGTAATCCGGCAGAGGCCGCAAGGAATCCGGCAAGGCCGGATCGAGAATGCCTGCCGGCAGGGAGTCCCGGTAAAGCAGGAGCCGCGCTCCCACACCCGGTTCTGCGGTCCAGGCCTCCACCACCCGTGCCGCGACGCGCCCAGAATCCAGGCGGCTTCCCGTGGCGAACACATGCTGAAGGCCCGCTGCCACATTGGACTCCCTCAGGTCGCGAATGGCATTGCCAAACTGGACGACGTAGGTGCGGTTCGGAGCGAGCCCGCCTCCGAGGTCCACGGCGATCGACCGGCCCTTGACGAGGACCCGGGGCGACTCGGGAAGCGGCGGGGAGACGAGGACCTGGTTTCGGGCATCCTGGACCTTGACGAACTCATCGAAGGTGAGCTTGAGCACGGAGCCGGACCACTCCGTTGTCCCAAACGCAGGCGAGGCCGACACCACGACGGGTGGCGCGTCATCCTTGGCGCCCCCATCGGGAGACCCCACTTGGGCACACCCTCCCGCAAGCAGGAGGGCCAACGCCAACCACACCGGCACCCGATTTCCCTCACGCATCGGCCTCGGGGATCAAACGGTGCTCATGGGCATCGAGTAGCCCCTGAAGGCGCGCCACATCCGCGGCGTCAAAATCCCCAACGGTGCTGCTGTCGATGTCGAAGACGGCCCGAACCACACCGCGCGCATCGCGAACGGGCAGCACCAGCTCGCTCCGGCTCAGCGGACTGCAGGCAATGTGTCCCGGAAAAGCGTCCACATCGGGGACGAGGACCGCCTCATTCCGTTCCCAGGCCGCCGCACAGACGCCCCGCCCTCGCTGCAGCCGGGTACACGCCACCGGACCTTGGAACGGACCGAGCACGAGCTCTTCGCCCACCACCCGATAGAACCCGACCCAATGCCAGCCGAAGGCGGCGTGGACGATGGCCGCAAAATTGGCCTGGTTGGCCACGGCATCCGTGTCCTCCAGCAGGGGGCCGCACTGCAGGTCGAGCTGATCATAGCGCTCCGCCCGGGAGGCGTTTCGATCGAAAGCGGTCGAAGAGGACATGGCCACGAAGTTCGTTCGTGAAAGGCGCGCTTCGGCCACTCCGGACCGAAGAACCGTCAAAACAAAGTGGGCACCGGGGTCCGCACCTCCACGCCCAAGCGCTCCCTGGCGAGTTCGGCAAACAAGCGACAGGTCTCCGGGGTGTGGACGCTGTCGGGCTGGTGCACAAGAAGGTCCACCGATGTCAGGCCCTGGTCGTGCCAGGCCGCCAGCCGATCGCACCAATCCGCCAGGCGCTTCCGGTCGGAGGGGTGGCCTTCATAGCCCCCGAACCGCAAGAGGAGGAACGGCGCCGTCATCCGCATGTGGACGGCATCCCGGCGCAGCGCCGTGTCGCTGATGACCGCGCCGATGCCCAATTGTCCCATCGCGGTCCAGACCCGCTCGGCCTCCGGTCCGCCCTCGAACCAGCCGGGGTGGCGGAACTCCACGGCAGCCTCGAATTCCCGGGGCCATTGGCGCAAGTACTCCACCAACCGGTCCCCGTGGTGGGGCGCGAAATGCGGCGGCAACTGGATGAACGACGGGCCCCGTTTGCCCCCGAGCGCGTCCAGCCCCGCGAGGAAATCATCGGTCGGACCGACGCAATCGTTGAAGCGCCGATAGTGCGTGATGATGGCGGGGAACTTCGCGCAGAACCGGAAATCGGCCGGCATCCCCTCCGCCCATTCGGCCATCCGTTCCGGCGGATGGATGCGGTAGTGCGTGGCGTTCAGTTCAATGGTCCCGAAGGCCGCCCCGTAGTGCACGGGCCACGTTCGTTGCGGGGCCTTGGCGGGATACACACTCCCGCGCCAGGGGCGAATGGTCCACATCGTGCCACCGGCCCGCACCTCAAGCGGACCGGAGCCCGAGCCGCCAGCCAATCCGGCCACCGTGTCGGCATGGTCCTCCGGCAGGGAGAAATCCACCCCGGGCAGGACCATGTCCCGCTCCTCGTCTGGAACCTTGCCATACTTCACGGGAGCAAAGAAAACCGCGACGGGCACATGACCACCGTGAGCGGGGCACCAGGCCCGACCATCTTGCCCGCAGCATGGCCCGCCGCCTCGACCTCCACTGGACCCGGGAAGCCGGTCGCGCCCTCGAAGCCGTCCTCCTTCCGCGACGGTGTGCTTCCTGCCATGGAGTGCTGACCTGGGAAGAGCGTGAGTGGTGCGGCCCCTGTGCCTTCTGCTTGACCCGATGCCCTACCGACCCCCGACTGCGGTTCGATGAACCCGAGAATTGGGATCACGGCTGGGCCTGGCTGAGAAACGGACCTGACCGGCTCGAATCCCGACTGGTGCACAGCCTGAAGTATGGGGTCCGGAGCGAGGTGGGGGTCCGGCTGGGACGGGCCATGGCGAGGGAATGGCTCCCCTTGGGAATCCTGCCGGCCCATTGGACCGTGGTGCCCATCCCCCTCCACCGGAGGAAGCAACGCCAACGGGGCTTCAACCAGAGCGAAGCGTTGGCCCGGGGCTGGGCGGAGGTCACCGGGATGACCATCGCTGACGTCTTGATTCGCCCGCGTTCCGGCCGGTCCCTGACCCGGCTCAATCGGCATCAGCGAATCCGTCGCACCCAAGGACTGTATGCCCCTGATCCGAATCTCGATCCAACGTGGATGGACGGGGTGGAGGGTTGTCTCCTCCTCGACGATGTGGTCACGACCGGCTCCACGTTGGCCTCGGCACGCGATGCCCTGACGTCGGTCTGGAAAGGCCCGATCGGGTTCATCACCCTGCTCGACGCCATCCGTTGAATCAAATCAATCCGAATTGATGGAAATGGTGCGCGGTATGATGCCGGACCAAGGCCTGCGCGTCCTCCGCCCGCATCAATCCGTACAGTCCGTGGTTCACTGTGCCCTGCAAGGCCTCGACTCCGTCGAGGGCCTTCAGAAAGAGGTCCCGCTCCTCAAGGAATCCGCTCACCTCCGGTTCGACCGCTCGAATGGACTGAAGGGTTCTCATGTTTCGCGGAGTGCCCCCGAGCGGCTTGACGATGTACCCCCTCAGAAATCGGGGAGCGAACCACCGGGCCAGGAAACGGACAACCGGATGGACGCCGATGGCCCCGAGATACAGCTCCATGAACCGCGCGCAGTGCCGAAGCATTCCCGCTGCATTCAACTGGCCCCAGGCCGGAACCGCATCCGCCTCCAACCGTTCCAAAGCACGCCTCAATTCACCAAAGGAAGGGGTATCCTCCGCGACCGGAGGAAGGCTCAGAGGCCGTGGCACTTCTTGTACTTCTTGCCGGAACCGCAGGGACAGGGCTCGTTGGGCAGGACCTTCTTCTCCACTCGGACCGGCTCGGCCTTGGGGGGAGGCGGAGGCGGCATGCCGGGAGCACCGGCACCACCGGGAGCGGCACCCCGTCCGGCCTGAGACCGGGCGGCGGCCATGCGCTGTTCGTTGAGGTTCTGGACCCCTTGCTTGGACGTCTGGACCCGGGGCTGCTGAGCCGGACGGGCGCCCGGGGCGCGGCGCACCTGATCCGACTGGCTCGGAAGCTGGCACTTCAGCAGGAAGCTGGCCACGTCCTGGTTCATCTTCTGCACCATGTGCTTGAAGAGCTCGTAGGACTCGAACTTGTAGATCAGGAGCGGATCCTTCTGCTCGAAACGGGCGTGCTGCACGTTGGAGCGGAGGTCGTCCATGTTGCGAAGGTGCTCCTTCCACAGCTGGTCGAGCACACCGAGGACCACCGACTTCTCGAGCTCGTCGACGAGGGAGGTGCCGGAGCTGTCCACCGCATCCTGGATGTTGGCGAGCACCTGCATGTTGCGCCGTCCGTCGGTGAAGGGAACGGCGATGTTGACGAACTGGTTCGAATCGTCCTCGTAGACGCGCTGAATCACCGGATGGGCGTGCGCGGCGAGGGAGGCCATGCGGTCATGGTAATGCTTCTCGGCCGTGCCGTGCAGGGACTGGACCTGGGCCTCCGGGGCACCGATGCCGAACTCCGCAGCCGGGAACGGAGGGTCGACCCCAAGCTCGGCGAGGCTCCGGATCCGGAGTCCGTCGAAGTCCTTGGAGGGGGCGAACTCTCCGATGAGCTGATCCGACAGCTCGTAGAACATGCCGGAGATGTCGAATTTGAGACGCTCCCCGTGGAGGGCGTTGCGGCGGCGGCGGTAGATGACCTCCCGCTGGCTGTTCATCACGTCGTCGTATTCGAGCAGACGCTTCCGGACGCCGAAGTTGTTCTCCTCCACCTTGCGCTGGGCGCGCTCGATGGACTTGGTGATCATGGAGTGCTGGATGACCTCGCCCTCCTGGTGGCCGAGCCGGTCCATCATCTTGGACACCCGCTCACTCTGGAAAAGGCGCATCAGATCGTCCTCGAGGGACACGTAGAACTGGCTGCTGCCCGGATCCCCCTGACGTCCGGAACGGCCCCGCAACTGGCGGTCCACCCGGCGACTGTCGTGGCGCTCCGTGCCGATGATGGCCAAACCACCCGCGGCCTTGACCTCCTCGGTCAGCTTGATGTCGGTTCCCCGGCCAGCCATGTTGGTGGCGATGGTCACGGCCCCGGGCTGGCCCGCCTTGGCCACCACCTCGGCCTCAGCCTGGTGTCGCTTCGCGTTGAGCACCTGATGGTCAATCTTCCGCATGTCCAGCATGCGGCTCAGCAGCTCGCTGACCTCGACTGTCGTGGTGCCGACGAGCACCGGACGGCCGGCGTCCCGCAGCTTGACCACGTCGTCGATGACCGCGTTGTACTTCTCCCGTTGCGTCTTGAAGACCAGGTCTTCCTCGTCCCGCCGGGCGATGGGCCGGTTGGTCGGAATCGACATCACGTCGAGCTTGTAGATGTCCCACAACTCCTGGGCCTCCGTTTCGGCCGTGCCGGTCATGCCGGCCAGCTTGTGGTACATCCGGAAGTAGTTCTGGAGCGTGATCGTGGCGTACGTCTGGGTCGCGGCCTCGATGCGGACGCCCTCCTTGGCCTCGATGGCCTGGTGCAACCCATCGGAGTAGCGGCGGCCCTCCATGATGCGGCCGGTCTGCTCGTCGACGATCTTCACCTTGTTGTCCATCACCACGTAGTCAACGTCCTTCTCAAACAGGGCATACGACTTGAGCAGCTGGTTCATCGTGTGGAGGCGGGCGGATTTCACCCCCTGCTCGCGGAAGAGCGCCTCCCGCTTCTCCTGCTTTACCACATCCGAATCGTCGGATCCGTCGATGGCCACGAGCGTGCCGGGCACATCGGGCATGGTGAAGAAGTGGTCGTCCTCCATGTTGGCCGTCAGGGTTGCAATGCCCTTCTCGGTCAATTCGACCTGGTTCTGCTTCTCATCGATGACGAAGAAGAGCTCCTCATCGGCCTCCGGCATGGCGCGCTTGTTGTCCTGCAGGTAGTAGGCCTCGGTCTTGAGCATCTGCTGGCGGATGCCCTCCTCGCTCAGGAACTTGATGAGCGACTTCGTCTTGGGCAGGCCGCGGTGGGCGCGAAACAGGGCGAGTCCCCCGGTGCGGACGGTCTCCTTGTCGGCTCCGGCCGTACCGAGCTTCTTCTTGGCCTCCGTGATGAATCCGTTGACGGCTTGGCGCTGCTTCTGGACAAGCTGAACCACCTTCGGCTTGAGCTGCTCGAATTCGTGCTCGTCGCCCTTGGGCGTCGGGCCGGAGATGATCAACGGGGTCCGCGCCTCGTCGATGAGGACGCTGTCGACCTCGTCCACGATGGCATAGTGGTGCTTCCGCTGGACGAGCTGGTCCGGGCGCATGGCCATGTTGTCCCGGAGGTAATCGAAACCGAATTCGTTGTTGGTGCCGTAGACGATGTCGCAGCGGTAGGCCGCCCGGCGCTGCTCCGAGTTCGGTTGGTGCCGGTCGATGCAATCCACGGTCAGCCCGTGGAACTGGAAGATGGGGCCCATCCATTCGCAGTCCCGGCGGGCGAGGTAGTCGTTCACGGTCACGAGGTGGACTCCCCGGCCGGTCAGGGCGTTGAGGAAGACGGGCAGCGTGGCCACCAACGTCTTGCCCTCCCCCGTCTGCATCTCGGCCACCTTGCCCCGGTGGAGGGCCACGCCACCGATGAGTTGGACATCGTAGTGGACCATGTTCCACTCGACCGTGGATCCGGCCGCGTTCCATTGGCTCGCCCAATGCGCCCGATCACCCTCGATCCGAACAAAATCGCGCGCCGCAGCGAGGTCGCGGTCCATGTCCGTGGCGGCCACGTCCACATCGCCGTCCGCCGAGAATCGACGCGCCGTCTCCTTCAGCACAGCGAACGCCTCCGGCATCACTTCCTCCAAAATCTCTTCCAGACCGGCATCGATGTCCTTCTCCAAGCCATCGACCTGGTCGTACAAGGCTTCCTTGGCTTCGAAGGACATGGCGGGGTTGGCCGCCACCTGCGCCTTCAGCTGGTCCGACTCGGACACGAGGCCCTCCACGTGGGCCAGGATCCGGGAGCGCAAATCGCGGCTCCGCTCACGCAAGCCGTCCGCGGTGAGGGACTGCATCTCGGAGTCGAACGTCTTGATGGCGTCGATTGCCGGCTGAATGGCTTGCACGTCCGAGGCCGCCTTGTCTCCGACGAGGCGCTTGACGATCTTGTTGAAGGCTCCAATCATGTGGGTCAGGTCATCCCGTTTCGGTGCATGCGGAACAATACCATGCCGCGCAAGGGATGTGGACAAAATTAAGGGCCAATGCCGCTCGAATCCTTGCCAAAGGTTGTGACCAAATCAAGGCCTGACGGGGAGTCCGATTGCTCCCGGTCTTCCGTTTTCCTCCATGCACGCCAATCGTCCACCCACGCCCATATCAACAACCCAACTGGCTGTTTATCAGAGAATCACATCGCTCGTCCCACATCGTGTTGACAAAAGACCCCGTCTGTTCATCCTTTCGGATTGCCCAACCCCAAACCCCTCTGCAGATTTGAAGTCCGCCCTTTCGGAAGAGGTTCCCGAGGGCAAGACATTGAAAACGAACACTCCAGAATTCCTCTCCATGATCGACGAGCAGAACGGAACCCCGCAGGACCAGAATGAAGACATGACCACGGCCCTTGGCCAGGAGGAATCGGGACAGATGTCCATTGACGCCGTCCTGCCCGAAAACACAGCAGTGACCGAACCGATTCTGGAGGACAACCCGAACCGCTTCGTCCTGTTCCCGATCCAGCACGACGACATCTGGGCGTTCTACAAGAAGTCGGAAGCCAGCTTCTGGACCGCAGAGGAAATCGACCTCGCGGCCGACCTCGTGGACTGGAGCGAAAAGCTCAATGACGACGAACGGTACTTCATCAAGCACATCCTCGCCTTCTTCGCGGCCTCCGACGGCATCGTCAACGAGAACCTCGCCGAGAACTTCGTCGCCGAGGTGCAGTACACGGAAGCCAAGTTCTTCTACGGCTTCCAGATCATGATGGAGAACATCCACTCGGAGACCTACTCCCTCCTGATCGACACCTACATCAAGGACAAGGAGGAGAAGAACAAGCTCTTCAACGCCATCGAGACCCTCGACTGCGTCAAGAAGAAGGCCGACTGGGCCCTCGAGTGGATTGAGAACGGCAGCTTCGCCGAGCGCATCGTCGCCTTCGCCGCTGTGGAGGGCATCTTCTTCAGCGGCAGCTTCTGCTCCATCTTCTGGCTCAAGAAGCGCGGCCTCATGCCGGGCCTGAGCTTCTCCAACGAGCTCATCTCCCGCGACGAGGGCATGCACTGCGATTTCGCCTGCCTGCTCTACACCCGCCACTTGGTCAACAAGTTGCCGAAGGCGACAATCGAGAAGATCATCCGCGACGCGGTCGACATCGAGAAGGAATTCATCTGCGACGCTCTTCCGGTCCGCCTGATCGGCATGAACTCCGACCTGATGAGCCAGTACATCGAGTTCGTGGCCGACCGCCTGCTCGCGGAGCTCGGCAACGAGAAGATCTTCAACACGGCCAACCCATTCGACTTCATGGAAATGATCTCGCTGCAGGGCAAGACCAACTTCTTCGAGAAGCGGGTCGCCGAGTACCAGAAGGCCGGCGTGAGCAGCACGTCCGATGACAACGCGAACCACGGCTTCACCCTCGATGCCGACTTCTGATATCCACCGGGGAAAAGTTCACAACTGACCCCACCCCCTCCGGAAAACCGGCGCCGAAATTCTCAAATTGAAAGTGCCGACCGGATGATGGACCCAACGCGCTGGGTCTTCCTTCGGATTCCGAACCAACCTTAACGAAACACCCTCCAGGCCGGAGCCTTTTCGCCCCGGTCACAAGAACCTTCGCCTCCTGAAACGGGGCACAATCCAGTCGAAACACAGATGTATGTCGTCAAGCGGGATGGACGCCGGGAACAGGTCCAATTCGACAAGATCACCGCTCGGGTGAAGAAGCTCTGTTATGGTCTCCACGAGAACGTGGACCCGGTCTCTGTGGCCATGCGGGTCATCGAGGGCGTCTATGACGGGGTCACCACCTCCGAGCTCGACAACCTCGCCGCCGAGGTGGCCGCCACCAATGCGGTGAACCACCCGGACTACGCCCAGTTGGCTTCCCGGATCGCCGTCTCCAACCTCCACAAGACGACCAAGAAGTCGTTCACCGAGGTGATGCGCGACCTTCACACCTACAAGGACCCCGTGACCGGGGAGAATGCCAGCCTGGTCGCCGACGACGTCATGGAGATCATCGAGGCCAACTCCGAAGAGCTGGACTCCGCCATCATCTACGACCGCGATTTCAGCTACGACTACTTCGGCTTCAAGACGCTCGAGCGCTCCTACCTGCTCAAGCTCGACGGTGAAGTGGCCGAACGCCCGCAGCAGATGCTCATGCGCGTCTCCGTTGGCATCCACAAGGACGACATCGAGAGCGCGATCAAGACCTACAACCTGATGTCCGAGGGCTGGTTCACCCACGCCACTCCGACCTTGTTCAACGCCGGCACACCCAAGCCGCAGATGTCCAGCTGCTTCCTGCTGACCATGCAGGAGGACAGCATCAGCGGCATCTACGACACGCTCAAGCAGTGCGCCAAGATTTCGCAGAACGCCGGTGGCATCGGCCTCGCCATCCACGACATCCGTGCCACTGGATCCTACATCCGCGGCACGAACGGAACGTCCAACGGCATTGTCCCGATGCTCCGCGTTTTCAATGACACGGCCCGCTACGTGGACCAGGGTGGCGGCAAGCGCAAGGGCTCCTTTGCCGTCTACATCGAGCCCTGGCACGCCGACGTCTTCGATTTCCTCGACCTCAAGAAGAACCACGGAAAGGAGGAGCAGCGCGCCCGCGACCTGTTCTACGCCCTTTGGACGCCGGACCTCTTCATGAAGCGCGTCGAGGAGGATGGCGATTGGACCCTGATGTGCCCGAACGAGTGCCCGGGTCTGACCGACAGCTGGGGAGCGGAGTTCGAGGCCCTGTACGAGAAGTACGAGGCCGAGGGCAAGGGCCGCAAGACCATCAAGGCGCAGGAGCTCTGGTTCAAGATCGTCGAAAACCAGATTGAGACGGGCGTGCCGTACATGCTCTACAAGGACGCCGCCAACAGCAAGTCCAACCAGCAGAACCTCGGCACCATCCGCAGCTCCAACCTCTGCACGGAAATCATCGAGTACACCTCCAAGGACGAGGTCGCTGTCTGCAATCTGGCGTCCATCGCCCTGCCCAAGTTCGTCACCGAGGACGGGGGCTTCGACCACGACAAGCTGTTCGAGGTGACCTATCAGGTAACCAAGAACCTGAACCGCGTCATCGACCGGAACTACTACCCGATTCCGGAGGCCCGCAACTCCAACATGCGCCACCGTCCCGTGGGACTTGGCGTGCAGGGCTTGGCCGATGCCTTCATCATGATGCGCTATCCCTTCGATTCGGAGGAGGCCCGCCAGCTCAACAAGGACGTCTTTGAGACCATTTACTACGCCGCCTGCTGCGCGTCGAAGGACATGGCCATCGAGGAAGGACCGTACGAGAGCTTCAAAGGATCCCCGGCTTCCAAGGGCCAACTCCAGTTCGACATGTGGGGCGTCACCCCAAGCGACCGCTGGGAGTGGGACGTCCTGAAGGAGGAGATCATGGACAAGGGCATGCGCAACAGCCTGCTCGTCGCCCCGATGCCAACGGCCTCCACGGCCCAGATCCTCGGCAACAACGAGTGCTTCGAGCCCTACACGTCCAACATTTACACGCGCCGCACGCTGAGCGGGGAATTCATCGTGGTCAACAACCACCTTCTCCGCGACCTCACCAAGCTCGGCCTGTGGGATGCGGACATGAAGAACCAGCTCATCGCCGCCAACGGATCCATCCAGAACATCCCGAACATTCCGGAGAACCTGAAGCAGCTCTACCGCACGGCCTGGGAGATTTCCCAGCGCGCCATCCTCGACATGGCCGCCGACCGCGGAGCCTACATCTGCCAGTCCCAGTCACTGAACGTGTTCATGGAGAACGCCAACGCGCCGAAACTGACGTCCATGCACTTCCACGCTTGGCGCTCCGGCCTCAAGACCGGCATGTACTACCTCCGCACCAAGGCCGCCACGGACGCCATCAAGTTCACGGTGGACAAGAAGTACAAGGAACAGCCCGCCGAAGCCGCCAAGGAGGTCACCGAGATGACCCACGAAGAGCAGGTGGCCGCCTGTTCCATCGAAAACGGCCCCGACTGCGAAATGTGCAGCGGCTGATCCACGCGATCGACGAACCAGACCAGGAAGGCGGGCCCATGGCGGTCCGCCTTCTTCATTTCATGCTTGTTGTGACGCATGTCATGCGCTCAGATGACGTCCATGGGCGGGAGTCGGCAAGCGTGACCGAACTTTGTCCATCGTGAAGCAAGAGCACTTCCATATTGTTTCCCTCAACCACAGGAACACCACCATCGACCAGGTGGGGGGCCTGCATGTGCCCGAGGACAGGCAGCAGGCCTTCCTGACGGGCCTCAAAGAACAGCTCGGAGTCCAAGGCATCACCTACCTGACGACCTGCAACCGGGTGGAGTTCATGTTGGTCGATGAGGCCTACTTCTGCATGGGACGGCTCCAGCAGCTCTTCCAAGCCTTCCAGCCGGACGAGGAGAACATGCGCTCCCTCATGGCCCGTGCCATGGTGCTCCACGGCGAAGAGGCCGTCCGTCACTTGTTCCGGGTCACCGCGGGCCTGGAATCCATGGTCCTCGGAGAGCGGGAAATCCTCACTCAGGTCCGGTCGGCCATGGAGCGTTCGCGTGAGTGGAAGCTCGCCGGCGACCAACTCCGCATCACCGAGCGCATCGCTGTGGAGACCGCCAAGCAGGTCTTCACGGAAACGGATATCGCCCGCAACAGCGTCTCCGTGAACGCCCTCGGATGGAAAGCCTTCCTCGAGCGCGGCTTGGAGAAAGACGCTCCGGTCCTCATGATCGGTGCCGGCCAAACCCACGCCAACATCGCCCGCTACCTCGTCAAAGAGGGGCACACCGCTGTTCGCATCCTGAACCGCACGGAAGACAAAGCACGAGAACTGGCCGAACCCCGAGGGTGGGAATGGGGGTCGCTTGATCTGCTTCAGGATTCCCTTGCCACCGGTCCAGCCGCCATCTTTCTCTGCACCAGCAGCGAAAGCCCGATACTCGGAGAGGCCGAGGCCGCCCTGCTTCCCAAAGCCCGCACCTTCCTCCTCGACCTCTCAGTCCCGTCCGGCGTGGGCCCCACCCTCCGGAACCAAGCGGACCTCGACCTCGTCGACATCGCCTCCCTCAAACCCATCGCCGACCGCAATGCGGAAGGCCGCCGGGCCGCCCTCGGCGACTGCCAGCGCATCGTGGACGCCGCCGTCCTCGAACTGACCACCCGCCTCCAGCAGAGGGAGGTGGAACTCGCCCTGAAGGAGCTTCCCGCTTTGCTCGCCGCTGTGCGGAGCACGGCCCTCGGCGAAGTCTTCGCGGACGAACTCGCCGAATTGGACGGTGACACCCGAAACCTGGTGGACCGCATCGTTGCCTACCTCGAGAAAAAGTATGTCTCCGTGCCCATGAAGCTGGCCCGCGAAGCCGTGCTCGAGCAACTCGACAAGCCCGGAAGCTGATCGGATGATCGACTCCCCGCATTTCCGCATCGGCACCCGGGGCAGCGACCTCGCGATGTGGCAGGCCCATCACGTCCGTGATCTGATCCTCGCCCATGGCGGCACGTGCGACATCACCGTCCTCTCCACACAGGGCGATCGCCAACAGGTCCAAGCCTTCGAAAAACTGGAGGGCAAGGGCTTCTTCACCAAGGAAATCGAACAGGCCCTACTCGAAGACCGCATCGACCTTGCGGTCCACAGCCACAAGGACCTCGAGACCCGGCAACCGGATGGTCTCTGCATCGCCGCCGTGCCCGCACGGGCCGCTGCCGAAGATGTCCTCCTGATCCACCCCCGGGCCCACCGGTCAGCCCCTTGGCTGCCCCTGACCCCAAGCGCACGGGTCGGCACCTCGTCGGTCCGCCGCCGGGACCAATTGCTCCTGCTCCGGCCTGACCTCGAGATCCAAGCCTTACGAGGCAATGTGCCCACCCGGGTCCAGCGCCTGAAGGAGGGACGCTACGATGCCATCGTCCTCGCCGCAGCCGGACTCGACCGGCTTGAACTCGACCTGAGCGACCTGCACACCATCCGGATGGACCCCCGGCATTTCGTTCCGGCCCCCGCCCAAGGCGCCCTCGCCTTGCAGATGCGTGAACACGACGACCGGGTGGAATGGCTCTCCCAACTCAGCGCGCCGGACATCCCCGAGGCCATTGAGGCGGAACGTTCCGTACTCCGTGCTTTGGAAGGCGGGTGTCAATTGCCCTTCGGGGCCCACCAAGCGACCCCCGATGCCCTCCTTCGTTGCTTCCTCCAAACGGCGCAGGGACCCCGGCGCATCGTCGCCCCCAGCGGCCAAGAGGCCCTCGACCGCCTTGAGGACCGGCCCTCCCGTCGCCTCATCATCACCCGGGTCCCCAAGCCGGAAGATGCCCTTCATCGCCTGGCGACGGGATCGGGAGATGAGCTCATCGAATGGCCCGCTGCGCTGCCGACTCCCTTGGCGGATTCGACACTCCCCCCTTCGGACCTCCAATGGGTCTGGCTCGGAAGTCCCGGCGCCGCCAGAATGGTGTCCAATTGGCTGGTGGACCACCCGGACATCCGCATTGCCACTCCCGGTCCCGGCACGGCCGATGCCCTCTCCGAGGAACTCAGAGTGCGGATTGAATACTGCGGAAATAGCGACCCCCAAAGTGCCTTGCAATCCTTCCTGAAGGAGCGCACGGAAGGGGAAGCTGTCGGCTTCCCGCACAGCGATCTGAGCCTCCGCCGATGGGAGAACGTCGACACCCCTGCGGAGATCAATCCGTGGGTCGCCTACACGATGAAACCAAACGGAGCCCCCCCACCGGATGGAGATGTGGTCTGCTTCACCTCCCCCTCGAATGTTCGGGCATGGACGGGCCCGGAACCAAGACGAATCGTGGCCCTCGGCACCACCACTTCCGAGGCGCTCAACGAGCGGGGATGGGCCCATCATGTGGCCGAACACCCCGATGCCTTCGGCATCTGGGAAGCCATGCAGGAGCGCTGAGCCCGTCACTGCCGAAAGGCGCGGGGTACGGGCTTTCTTCCTCATTTGCCCCGGAGTTTTCAACCCCGCGGGAAATCACGTATCTTCGCACCCCCTTAAAAAAGAGGTTTCATCATGTACGCCATCGTAGAAATTGCAGGGCACCAATACAAGGTTCAGCAAGATCAGCGGCTCTATGTGAACCGTCTCAAGGACGATGAAGGCGCGAAAGTCAGCTTTGACCGCGTTCTCCTCGTCGATGACGGATCCAAAGTGACCGTTGGCGCCCCCGCAGTCCCCGGCGCAGCCGTGAATGCCACGGTTGAACGCCACCTGAAAGGTGACAAGGTGCTCGTCTTCAAAAAGAAGCGGCGCAAGGGTTACCAAAAGATGAACGGATTCCGTCCGTCCCTCACCGAATTGGTCATCAAGGACATTGCCCTTGGCGGAAAGGCCAAAAAGGCCGCTCCCAAAAAGGCGGAGGCTGGTGACGAGAAGGCGGAGGCCAAGCCGGCCGCCAAGAAGCCGGCCGCCAAGAAGGCCGCTCCCAAGAAGGCCGCTCCCAAGAAGGACGCTGCCGACAAGCCAGCCGCCAAGAAGCCGGCCGCCAAGAAGCCGGCCGCCAAGAAGCCGGCCGCCAAGAAGCCGGC
>WTID01000291.1:12069-14811 GCA_011522855.1 Flavobacteriales bacterium | reverse complement strand
TCCCCATCGAGGTCTTCCGGACAATCATCCTCAGGCACAACCGGGTCGTCATCCAGCGCCAGGAAAGCCTGGGCGTAGTCCACCTGATCCTGATTGGCGGCGTGCACCGCATCGCCTTGGAGCAACACGACATCGCCATCGAGATAGCTGAATTCCACGAGGTCCGTGCCGTCAATCGACGCTCCCGTCACGGCGGGACCGATGTGCCCCTGCTGCAGCGCAACCTGGTGGATCGCGAACTCGGCCGGAAGGAAGACGTTGCCCACGGCCGGGCCACCGCCGTAGGGGATGACATTGTCGTTGGTGTTGCAGATGTTGAGGTAGCGCCTCCCCTGCGCCGGCTCGACGACCTCATCGTAACCACAAAAAGGCGCGGGACCGAAGGTGTCTCCAGAGGGCCGGTGGAAGGCACCCTCGTGGTATTGCGGCTCGTTCATCTGAGAGACAAAGCCGACAAAGGCATCGAGGCCAGGGTGGTCCAATTCGATGAAGGCTTGGTTGACCAGACCCGCCCCGTTCGACAGGCCGAGCATCCGGATGTGGTTGGGGTCGACATTGTCGAAGGCCGTGACCTGATCGATGAGATCGGCCAGCATCGCGATGTCCGGGGCTTCACTCGCCTCCCCGCAGAGGTTCCAGGAATTGAGGTAGCCTGTCGGGGCAATGCGGATGTGGTCCTGGAGCCAGGTCGAGGTCAGGAACATCATGCCGCCTCCGGCCCCGCCGTTGCCGTGGAGGAGGATGCAGACCGGGTGGCCTCCATCCGGAACAGGACCCGGCGGTACGGAGACGATCACCGGGTAGGTCCACCCGTCGGGTTCCTGCGACCAGGACTGGACCAGCGAGAGGTCGGCCGCCCCAGTCAAATCCTGGGCGGTGGCCGAAACTGTGACACACAACAGGCCAATCAGCAGAGCCGGCCACACGGTCTTGGAATGGGACAGAAAGCAGAGCATCAACAGAGAGACGGACCAACTCCCGATTCGTTTGCTCTCCTGGGCAAATTTTCCCCGCCGGGGATGGGTCACAGCGTCAGGCTGCTCCTCAACGCATGCACCTTTCGACCGGCGTCGATCAACTTCTCAGCCTGGTCGAAATACAAGGTTTGATTTCGATCACTGACCGCGGAATCCGGGCTGGGGTGGATTTCGACAATCAGGCCATCACATCCCGCCGCCACAGCCGCGAGTCCGATGTCCGCCACATGACGACGCAACCCCACTCCATGGGATGGATCGGCGATCACCGGCAGATGGGATCTCGCTTGCAGGTACGAAATGGCATTCACGTCGAACGTGTTTCGGTACGCGCTTTCGAATGTGCGGATGCCCCGTTCACAGAGCAGAATGCGTTCGTTGCCCACATTGTAGATGTATTCGGCACATTGGAGGAACTCCTCGATGGTCCCGGACATGCTGCGTTTGAGCAGGACCGGCAGTCCCGATTTCCCCACGGCTTCCAGCAGATTGAAATTCTGCATGTTCCGGGCCCCGATCTGAAACACATCCACATGGTCGACCATGGCGTCGATCTGGGCCACCTCCATCACTTCGGTCACGATGCCCAGTCCATGCCGATCCGCCACCTGTCGGAACATATTCAGCCCCTCGAGTCCCATGCCGCGAAACGAGTAAGGGCTGCTTCTCGGTTTGAACACACCCCCCCGCATCATCCTCACGCCTTGCGACGAAAGAAAAGCCGCGACGGACTCCAGTTGGTCCTCTCCCTCCACACTGCATGGACCCATGATCCATTGAAAATCGCGCGGGCCGAAATCGACCTCGCCCGCCGTGACCGTCGAGCGACCCTGCTTCCATTGGCTGCTGACGAGCTTGAAATCATCGGAGATCCGGTGGACATCCCGGACACCGGGACACTGTCGGATCCGCCGTGGATCCGGCAAATCGCCGGAATAGACGACGAACATCGTGGAATCCACCGTTTGAACCAGCCGAGACTGCAAACGCAAGGACGAGAGAAAAGCTTCAGCTTCCTGGATGACCTCAGGGGAAGCCGGATGATGAAGTTGGACGATCATGGTGATGATGGGGGGATGAACGAATTCAAAAACTGGGTGGCCCGATGGACTGCCTCGGATGTCGAGGGCCGGCTCTCTTCCATGGGGCCGAGCGCGCGGAGGAAAGCCGACCCGATGATGGCGCCATCCACGGAGCCCGTCAATTGCCGGATGTCGTTGGGGTCGGAGATTCCGAATCCCGCCACGATGGGACAGCGCGTTCGATGGTCCTGAAGGCCCTCGAAAAAGGCCTTCCTGTCCACCGACTGGGCATCTCCGGTCAACCCGACATTGGCCACACCGTAGACAAAGGCTGAGCTGTGTTCGAAGGCCTCATCGATGGATTCCACCGTGCTCGTCGGGCTGACGAGGAACGACATGGTCAGGTCATTCGCCTCCAGGACGCCACGAAAATCACTGGCGTAAGAGGCCAAGGGTAGGTCGGGCAGGATGAGGCCTGAGGCTCCGGCATCCCGGGCCTGAGCGGCGAAGGTGTCCACTCCGCGGCGGTAGACCGGATTGCAGTATCCCATCAACATCAAGGGCTTGTCACAGGAGGCGCGGAACCGGCTGGCCAGCGCCAAGACATCATCCAACTTGGTTCCTTGGGCCAAGGCGATTTCCGATGCCCTTTGGATGGTGGGGCCATCCGCCAACGGGTCGCTGAACGGCATGCCCAATTCAACGAAGGAAACGGCCGGGTGGTCCGCCAGAACCTCCATGAG
>WTID01000291.1:0-11969 GCA_011522855.1 Flavobacteriales bacterium | reverse complement strand
AGAATGCCCTCCAGTCGGGTGCAGAGCAGTCCCGCCTGCACGGCCTCCTCGTCCGTCGCTGCCGCGGTGCGGAGCCTGCCCGTGGAAGCCAGGTGCGCATGAAGCGGTCCAATCCCGGGATAGTCCAGACCGGCGCTGATGCTGTGCGCCTCTTCGATCTGCCCCTCCTCATCCTGGAGAATCATGGTCTTGGCGCCATGAAGGATGCCGGGACTTCCCCGTTCAATGGTGGCTGCGGTTCGACCGCTGTCCACCCCTTCTCCTCCCGCCTCCACACCAATCAGGCGGACCTCTTCTTCGAGAAAGGGCAAGAACAATCCAAGGGCATTGGACCCCCCGCCAAGGCACGCCACAAGATGGGTGGGGTGAATCCCCTTGTTTTCGCAGGCGGCGAGCGTCTCTTCCCCAATGATGCCATGGAATTCAGCCACCATCATCGGGTACGGGTGAGGGCCCACAGCCGAGCCAATGACATAGTGCGTTTCATTCGGGTGGGCGATCCAATGCCGCATGGCTTCATTCGTCGCATCCTTGAGCGTCTGGGAGCCTGTCTTCGCCGCCCTCACCTCGGCGCCCAGCAAGCGCATGCGCTCGACATTGGGCTGCTGCCGTTCCATGTCCTCCGCCCCCATGAAGACGGTGCATGGCAAACCGGCCCAAGCGCAAGCCGTGGCGGTGGCCACACCGTGCTGGCCCGCTCCGGTCTCCGCGATGATGTGCCGTTTCCCCATGCGCCTCGCCAGCAAAACCTGGCCCACCGCATTGTTGATTTTGTGGGCCCCGGTGTGGGCGAGGTCCTCCCGCTTGAACCAGATGGTGGTCCCGCACCGTTCACTCCAGCGGTCCGCCCGCTGAAGGGGAGTCGGTCTGCCGACAAAATCCCGAAGCAAAGCGGCATAGGTCGTTTTGAATTCCGGGTCATTCCAGGCCTCTTCAAAGGCCTGCTCGAGATCGAGGAAATTCCGCCGCAGCATTTCAGGAATGAACTGCCCGCCGAACTCTCCATAGTAGCCGTCTTGAATGATGGGATGCTGCGTCATGATGTGCAGAGCGTTTTGAATTGATGAATGCGTTCAGGAGACTTGATGCCCGGGGACGTCTCCACCCCGCTGTTGAGGTCCAAGCCGGTGACCCATTCCGGCAGGTGGAGCAGGGCCTCCTGCGCCATCCCGGGGTGAAGGCCGCCGGCCACGACGACCTCCAAGGAAGGGGCGTTCCAAGAGGCCAGTGCGTTCCAGTCAAACGACCGTCCCGTCCCCCCTCCTGTTTTGCCCGGGGTGTCGAGCAACACCCTTTCGATTCCCGGCCAGACCGACGGGAAGACGTCATCCACCATGGAGTGGACCTGAACGGGCTGTCGCCCATGGTCTCGAACAACATCTGCTGCCTCTTGGGCATACCCCCCGTGCAATTGCACATGCGTACAGGGCAGACCCGCGGAGAGGGCCGCATCCAGTTCAGTCAAGGACACACCGCGCACGACCCAGTGACGCTCCACGGAAGGAGCCGTATGGCGGGAGACTTCCAGCAATTCCGCCGCGTCTTGGGCCGCCACGTGACGGGGAGAAGACGGACAGGAAATGACGCCAATGGCGTCCACACCCGTCGAGAGAACATCCCGCAGGTTGTCGACAGCCGTCAAACCACAGACCTTGATGTGGAATCGCCTGTTCATTGCCCTTGGAGCTCAGCCAATTCCTTGGCAATTCTCGAACACTCCCGGTGGGGAAGGCTGGTCCGGAGGAAGGCGTCCCCAATGAGGAAGCCGGAATACCCCAGCGCACGCGCCACGGCGATGTCCTGCCCTCCACGCAAACCACTCTCGGCAATCCAGACACTGTCGCTGGGCAGGTCGGGCGCCATGGTCTCGAACCGATTCGGGTCCATGTCCAACGTGCTGAGGTTTCTCGAATTGACCCCAATCATGTCGATGTCCGGTCTCCACAGGTCGAGGTCTTCGACGCCATGGCATTCGAACAGGACCTCCATCCCGAGATCATGGGCCAAGCCAACCAACTCCGCCACTTTCGATTTGTCCAGCAAGGCGGCAATCAACAGAATCACGTCCGCCCCGGCCGCCCTGGCCTCGTGCACCTGGTACGGTTCGAGCATGAAATCCTTGCGGAGGATGGGACAGAGATGCAGCCTGCGCGCCAGCCTCAAATCCTCCAGTGACCCTTGGAAATGGTGTGGCTCGGTCAGAATGCTCAAGCCACTGCATCCGGCCTGCATGTAGCCTCGGGTCGTTTCAGAGAGGTCAGCGTCGAGGCGATAGGCACCCCGGGAAGGAGACGCCCTCTTGAATTCGGCAATGATGCCATTCTTGTCGGGCCGGGACAGGTAGTCCACCAGAGACAGGCACGGCACATTGTAGTGCGGGGAGGTCTGCAACTGCGGAATGGGAACGCGGGCTTCTTGCCCCGGCAGGGACTGGCGAAGACCGGTCACGATGGTGTCGAGTACGGCGTTCATGAAATCAAGGATTGGAGGTGGTCATGGACGCGTCCGGAGTCGAGGACGTCCAAGGCGCGGGAGAAGGCCGCATCCAGCGTGGCCTCGGCATCCCAAACGGTCAGGGCCAAGGCGGCATTGGCCGCCACCACGCGGCGTTGGTCCACGGTGCCTTCCCCCTTGAGGATGTTGGACAACAGTGTCGCATTGTCCTCTGGAGTCTCCGCACCGCCAATGGCACCCGGCTCCACCGGCGCCAGTCCGAAGTCCGCCACGGTCACCTTGTGGAAGTGGCTTCGGGTCGAATAGACGCGCACGTCGGACGTGAGCGAGATTTCATCGTGCCCGTCCAAACTGTGCACCACCGCCGCTTGGATGCCCATCCGTTCCGTGCACCAGGCATACAACCGCTGGGTTCGCAGGTCAAATGTGCCCGTCATCTGGTGGGTGGGAGAAGCCGGATTGCTGAGCGGCCCCATGATGTTGAACAGGGTGCGCACCCCCAGGGCCGAACGGACCGAGGCCACGTTGCGCATGGCCGGGTGAAAGAACGGGGCATGGAGAAACACGCTGCCCTTGTGTTCGAACAACCGCCTGGCCTCCTCGGCTGTCTGCGGAAATCGATAACCAAGGCTCTCCAGCACATTGCTGGATCCACACGTGCTGCTCACCCCGTAATTCCCGTGCTTCACCACCGGCACCCCCATGGCGCCCATGAGGAAAGCGGTGGCCGTGCTGATGTTGAAGGTGTCCTTCCCGTCCCCTCCGGTTCCGCAGAAATCCATGCAGGCCACCCCACCGAGATCCACGGTCTGGCCATGCTCCAACATGGCATCCCGGAATCCGAGGATTTCGTCGAGGTGAAGCTCGCGGTGATTCAAAGAGGCCAACGCCGCAGCCAGATGAACATCGGACATCGACCCCGACATCATGTCATTCATGACGGCCTGTGCCTCAGAACGGTTGAGGCGCCTCATGTCATTCAAGCGATGCAAGTCAATCATGTCGAGGGGAATTGAGAAAGTGAACCATCATGTCGAGACCCGATGGGGTCATCACGCTTTCCGGGTGGAATTGCACCCCTGCCCACGGACAGGTGTCGTGCTCCATGGCCATGACGAATCCCTCGTCATCGCGTGCCGTCGGCTTCCAACCGTCCGGTACCCCATCGACCACCCAGCTGTGGTAACTGCCCACCTGAAAGGGACATTCCGGCCATTGGAAAGAGTGGGAGGCCTTGACCTCATTCACCATTCTGAGCTTGCCATGACGCGGCCGATCCAAGAGCGCAATGCTCCCTCCATGAATCTCCGCCATCGCTTGCATGCCCAGGCAAACGCCCAACGCAGGCGTTCCCTCCGGCAAGGACCGGAGACAGGCCAGCAGATCAGGATGAGCGTCGGGCGTGGACGGCCCCGGACCGAAAATGATGGCCCTCCATCCCCCGTCCATGTTGTGCCGGCCCTCTGCCGCGCGCATCACCCGACAGGGCGAACCTGTGGCCTCTTCCACCAAAGCCGCCAGGTTGTGGGTGAAAGAATCAAAGTTGTCGATGATGAGCACCGTCTTATCTGTGGTGTGCATGGCCATGGAATCAAAGGGTTTCGGCCAAGTCCATGGCCTTGGCGAGGGCGTGCAGCTTCCGTTCCACCTCATCGGCCTCGGACGCGGGAAGGCTGTCCATGACCACCCCGGCACCGGCCTGGTAATGCAAACGGCCTGTTTTGGAAACGAACGAGCGAATGACGATGGCGTGGGTGCAATCCCCATTCAGACCGTAACAGCCGACTGCGCCACCATACAGCCCTCGGGCATGGGGTTCGTGTGAGGCAATCAATTCGATGGCCCTCAGTTTGGGTGCCCCGCTCAATGTGCCGGCGGGAAAGGTGTCCCCGAAAATCCGAGCGGCATGGATTCCCTCCCGCAATCGGGCCTGGACATGGCTCACGAGATGGATGACGTGGCTGAACAGTTGAACCTCCTTGAACCGGCTGACTTCGCTGCGGTGACAGTTGCGGTTCAGGTCATTCCGTGCAAGATCGAGGAGCATCGTGTGTTCTGCATTTTCCTTCTCACTCGACTTCAATTCCTGGATGGCCTGTTCATTCTCCTCTTCTGACTCCGTGCGCTTCACCGTTCCGGCGATGGGGTGAACTTCGGCGACCCGATCGCGGACCAGCAGTTGCGCCTCGGGACTGGAACCAAACAGCCTTCGATTTCCATCATCGAGATAGTAGAGAAAAGGGCTCGGGTTGATGCTCCGCAAGGCGCGATAGACCTGAAAATCATCCCCCGTGAAAGCCTGCTCGAAATGCCGGGAATACACCACTTGGAACACCTCGCCCTCGTGACACTGTTGAATGCCGGCCTGCACCATCTCCTCGAATTGACTCCGGGTCAAACTGGACTTCACCTCCCCGGACTTGAAGAAGGGAGCCGGAGCCGGAGCCGGTGACGCGAGCCTCTTCAAAAGCGATGGCAATTGGGAGGCCTCCCCCTCAGGACAGAACTCCCAGCAATCCAGCACCTGTTTGAAATGGTCGAAAATCATAACGAACCGAAACAGGGAGTACTGGACGACCTCGTCGCTGTCTCCCCCGCCGGGGTGCGGCTTTCCGTCCGGATCCATGCCTTCCACCGCTTCGAAATCCGTGGTCCCATAGATGCCCAGGAATCCACCTTGGGATTTCGCCTCCGGACAGTCAATGCCCTCAAGGAAGGACTCGATGGACTCGGCATATCCCGCCCTTCTCAAGTCCTTCCGGGTCAAGGTCAACGTCTCGAGTGGATCGAAGGCCACAACACTGTGGGCGTCCTCCCGGCTGTGGTAATCCGTGCTTTCAAACAGACACGACGCGGGCCCCTCATCCCTCAGAAGGAGATAAGCCTGAACCGGAGTCAGTGAATCACTGAGTTGCCGATGATGGTGGAGTGAATAGGTCATAAAACAAAAAACCCCCTCGTTTGGAGGGGGCGATGAATGTGATGGTCAAAGAAAATCAACTGTACACGCGCGCACCTCCGTTCTCGAAGGGCCACCACCATTGCTGGATGTTTTCGCGTTGCATACCTCTAAGATAGGAATAGATTGGTTGGCCTGTGTCCCCAACCGAAGTCGACCCTGAACTGTGGTCCAACCGGAGTCCTGTGACGACCAAATTGGGGCACAAATCATCCATTCGTCGCATTCGAAAAACCTGCATGGCATACTGAACTCCCTTCTAGAAACCAGGCCGGTCATCTGCACCTCCTCTATGAGGTCACCCCATTTTGCCGACCCTGCATCCTCCACCGAGGTCAGAGGGCCGTCAAAGCGCCTTCAACGCGGACAACAAACGAGCATTCTGCTCTGGACTGCCTATGGAAATCCGCAGCAACCGGTTCAGGACGTGCCCCTTTTCAGGGTGCATGAATTGGCGCACCACCACACCCTGTTCCATCAAACCGGATTGAAGCGAGCGGGCATCATCCGACAGGACCATGAAAAAGTTCCCTTCCCCTTCCACCACGACATGCTCCTCACCCATTGCCTCTTTGGCACTCTGAGTCACCCGCCCGCGCTCAGCAACAACCTCGGCCACACACGCCTTCAGCACATCACCGAACTCATTGAGCAGCATAGCGCCCACGGCCTGGCTCAGGGCGTTGACCGGGAACGGCATCCTCGCCGCGTCCAGAACCCGAATCAGGTCGGGATGAGCCGTGGCAAAGCCCAACCGCAAGCCGGCCAAACCCAATTTGGACACGCTCAACAAGCAGACAGCATTTCCGCAATCCACGACCTCATCCGCCAGAGACCGCACCGAAGCATATTCGATGTAGGCCTCATCCAGCACAAACAAGACGTCGGGGTGACGGGCCATCACCTCCTTCATGGCATCCGGATTGACCACACTGCCCGTCGGGTTGTTCGGAGTGGCCAGAAACACAAGGTTCGGACGGACCATGTCCAGTGCCTTCTCCAAAGCATCAAGATCGGGGACGAGATTCGGCTCAAAATCAAAGGTGTGCGTCTCCAAGCCATGGGCAGTGGCCGCCATGCGATACGCTTCAAAGCTCATTTCCGGCACCAGAATGCGGCCTGTCGATTGGCCCAGGCGCGGTTGACCAAACGCAGCACACAGGCGGCCTACCAGATCATCGGCCCCATTGCCCACGGTCATCACATCCGCTGTACGGACCTGAAAATGTGCGGCTGCAGCCTGGCGCAAAGCCAAGCACGACCCATCGGGGTACCCAGCCAAGGCGATCTCCGAAGTCACTTCAGCCACCCGCCGTGACATGGCCTCCGACAGAGGAAACAGGGCCTCATTCCGGTCGAGACGGACAACCTCACCCAGTTGATTTGAAGCAAACTGAGGGGCCGAGGACAACAAGTCGTGTCGGACGAGGGAAAGGGCGGAAGCCGATTGGTTGAATGGAGTCTGAGTGGACATGGTTGGCCGTTTGGGTGACCGCAAAGTGTCTCCCGGTTTTGCCCGCCATGATGACGATTGTCATCTCCGGTGATGAGGTTCGGCGAATCAGCCTCCCTGCCGAGCGTAGACCTCAAGGTGAAACCGGCCGACCTCTTCTCTCGCTCGGCTCAGTTCGTCACCATCGACTGAGTCCCCAAGGGCAGAGGCCAGCAAGATCAATTCCGACTGAATGGCAACCGCCGTCCGAATGACGCGCTGACTGGTCAATCCGTCCGGCATCGGCACCGTCACATGAACCCGCCCCTCTCGCTCTTCGAGATGGAACTCGACATGAAAATCTTGGTCGGAAAGGGACCAGAGGAAGTCAACACGCGTACCCTCGCGGCTGACCTTCAGGGGCACATCCTCCGTCATGCGACGCTCAATCCAATTTCCTTGCTCATTGAGCATCACCGTCTGGTGGGCAGTCCAAAGAGGGAGGCGTTTCGGATCAGCGATGAACTCCATGGTAGAAGCCAAGGGGCCCGGCAGTGAGGCTCGGACCTCACTGGGAACAGACTCTACTCCTTCCTCTTCATGGAGGTAGCTCCGCATGGAATTGGCCAGCTCAGCCATGTTGCCCTCTTTGAACGTGCCTTCCTCCGCCGTCTCAGTCCGTTCGATCAATTCGATGAAATACCCCGTTTGCTCTCTCGAGATGAACACCTGTCTCAAGCCACTCAATGGATCGTGGACGATGCGATTGGACGTTGTGGCGATCCCGGCCTCCTCCAGATATCGAAAGGCTGTGGCGAGGTCATCCACCGCGTAAGCGATGTGATGAATGCCAGGGCCATGGGCCTCGAGGTACTTCCTGAAAATGCTGCCCTCCGTCAGCCCCTCGGTCACCACCACCACACGCGACGGGTCACCGGGAAGGTGAAGAACATGGTTCAGCATGTCGAATTCACCTTCCGGCGCACTTCCTGCATTGACCTTCTGTTCTCGGACCCAGCCGAATCCAAGCACCTCGGTGTGGAATCGGCTGCATTCGGCTGCATTCGGGACGATCAGCGTGTAATGGTCGAAACGTCCAAGGGAGAGTGGAAAGGGGTTCATGTCGAATCAGAATGAAGAAAGACACCGAAAGACGATTGGAACAAGCCATCGGGATCCCATCGATTTCGGGCTTGGACAAGTTGAGGCCAAATCGGACCGAAATGACGCTTCCAAAATGCGAGGTCTTCCGGAGGCGTATCGGGCAGATAGCGTTCCCCACCCGCTCTCAACACGCGATCAAAGACCGCCTCATTGTCCGCCATCAACTCCGAAATCCTCTCTGGAGTCGCCGGATCTGCCCGACGCAAAAGGCCCCAAAAAAAACAGCACTCCGCGCGGGGAAGCCGAAACCATGGTGCGGAAACCACATCCGTTTTCAAGGGGAAAAACAACACGGGTCCGTCTCCGATGTCCTCCACCGGCCGGAGTCGATCGAATTCCGCTTCCAACAAGGAGAGCCCCTCCGCGTCCATTGGCACCCATGCACACAATTCTGGATGGGGCGCCGCACCGCGAAACTGTTCTTCAAGAACAAGAGGCGGGACCCGAAAGCAGAAAGAGGTCCAGTCCATTTCCCAGGCATGGACCAGCCCTTCCTCACAATTCAATTTGGCCGGGTCAACCAGCTCATGGGTCTCTCCATGTGGCCCCCCGATGAAGTCCACCAGTTCGAGATTGTACACCCATTGCCCCGGCACCTCAAGCAAGGCCTTGTCCACCTTTTCCTCATCGAGGGGCATGGTTTCCGTCGAGTTCATCTTGGTGACGATGGACTGCCGCGTTTTGCGAGCAGCGAAGGCGTGGATCAAATCGGCACTGCGCGCGCGAGTGTGATTCTCGATGTCGGACATCATGGCGCGGATGGAACCGTAACTCGCCTGAACAAGCCTCACCTTGTTGGGCGCGGCTTCCAGCGGGATCCAAGCCCGTGTGATGATGCCGAATGTCCCATGTGTTCCGCGCACGGCATCGAAGAGGTCCTGATGGTGATGGGAGCTGCATCTGATCACCTCTCCGGTTCCCGTGACCACCTCCAATTCCAGCACATGATCCATCTGCGTGCCCCTCCAAAAGGACATGAATCCGAATCCCCCCATGGAGAGGGTCCCCCCCACGGAAACCTTGAGCCAGTCCGTCACGATCGGGGGCGTTCTGCCCCGCTCCGTGGCGGCCATCAGAACCACATCCCAACCGGCTCCGGCCTCGACTTCAATGTGGTCATCCGTCACGGCCAACACACGGTTCATGGATTTCATGTCCAACACCAATCCGCCCCGAACCTGCATCTGGGCTCCAGCGGAGTGAGCAAACCCTCGGGGAGACAGGCCAATGTTCTCTTCGCGACAGAACTGAATGGCGCGCACAACATCCCGTGTTCCCGCAGGGCGCAAAACGGCGGCGGGCCGTCGACGCCGAACCTTCCCAAAATCCCATGCGGCCATTTCAAGGCGTTCGCCCCCAGTCACGACCTCCCCGTCAAATTCCGGCATCCGCAACACCCAATCCGGCCCCTGGTCATGGTTCTCTGCATGCCCCAGCGCAGCATCCCAAGCCAAAGAGACTCGGGCCACCCTGGCAGCCCGAGCAACAGACCCTTCCTGCAGGGATGCCCATGCACTTTCCAACTCGCCACGGGCCAAGTCATGGGCCAGAGCCGTCTCCAAATCTTTGGGCGCAATGCTCAGACCGTGTTGCTCTAACCACGTGCACCAAGCGGATGCATCAGGAGGCTTCACGTTCATTGTTTGATCACCCGGAAATGCGCGGTTCGCGACCCAGTCTCTCCGACGAGACGGAAGATGTGCACACCCGTTGGCCACGCCCTGACATCCCATTCCGTCCAAGGAGACGCCCCAAGCGCCCTGGATTCACAGACTCTCCCTTGAGCGTCCAATCGATGGGCCGTTCCACCCCACCACTCAGGCTCCACTTCAAGTCGGAACTCACTCTGGGCAGGATTGGGCACCACTCGCCAAGTCAGCGGTTGAGCTTCACTCAGACCCACATATTCCCAAGACTCGGACTGTGACACTGGGCAATCGGCGAAATCCGTAACCCACACTGAGTAGCTGCCTTCCCCGGGATTGGTCAGGACCAGACCCGTCTCCCCCTCGAGTTCAGTATCCCCTTCCCACCATTGGACCGAGGCGAAGTCGCCTTCGATGACCAGGTCTCCGGCCGCATCCTGGATGACCTCGGGGGCCTCGAGCGGCCAGCACACCAGCAGGGAGTCGCTGGCCAAGGGGCAGCCGAGACTCGACACCGATTCGACGCGGTACCAGCCGCTCTCCATCGGGAACCAGACATGGCCCCCGGCCAGGAGGGTGTCGGCCAGTTCACCGTTGACATACCAAGCCCACCATGGGTGGTCCACACTGGCCTCGAGTCCCATAGGAATCCCGTTGGACTCGTTGAGGGTCAGCGGCATGCCCGCATCGGGCAGGCAGAACAGGATGGAGTCGGACACCGATGAGCACCCATTGGAATCCAGCGCCATGACCGTGTACCACCCGCTCTGCTCGGGCGCATAGCTCGCGTCCGGCCCGCCGGCCACCGCCGCACCCGACAAGGACCACGAGTATTGGAGCAGGCTGTCGTTGGGACAGGCCAACCCATCCACGCCGTCGAGGACAATGCCGACCTCCGGCAGCGGGTGCACCACGAGTTCGGCCGCATCCACCACCGTCACCACCGGATCGAGGCCGATGGTCAGCTGGGCGTTGCTGGGGTTCGCGTCGATGGAAATCGTGCCAGGGCCATTCGGGGTGAACGGGGCCCAACCGAGCCAATCATCCCCGTCGAACAGATCCTCGTCATAGAAGTCGAGGGCGTACGGCGGGTTGTTCAGGACCACATTGAGCCCGGTCCACGTCGCCGACCCCGCATCGTCGACCGTACTCGAGGTGTAGACCACGTTGTCGTTGCCATCCTTCAGGGTGAAGTAGGGATCGGGATTGCCGAAGAAATCGTCCCAACCACCTCCGCCGGTGCTGAAGAGCTGGACCTGCTGGAGGACCTGGTCGAGGATGGTGGTTTCCAAGGTGATGGTTTCGGTCCCGGCCGTGCCGAAATACAGGCTGTCGAGGGCAGCACCCGACGCCGCCCCGTTGGAGCCCAGTGTCCACTGGTGGTCGGTGACCTGGTTGCCCTCCCCGAAAACGGTCGCCTCGAAATTGGCCCAGACCTCACCGCATCCAGCCGCCGGTTCAAAACTGAACGAACTGGTCCCCCCTGCCCCAGGGTCAATCACAAGGGTCAGACTGAAGGACTCGGTCACTTCCTGTTCGAAGCCGAGGGCGGAGACGATGGCCAGGATGCCGAGCTGCACATCGAAGACGCCCGGAAAGGGGGGCTCTCCGCACAGGGTCGCGCAGCCAGCCGTCTGTCCCGCGGACGGTTCATAGACCCCATCCTCATCGTCGAAGGTCAGATCCATGCCTGGCGGCAAACCCGCCACGCTGGTGATGGTCACCGAATTGAGGGTGGCCACGAGGCCGGAGCCGGGGTCCGTGATCTCGGCAGGAATGGACACGCTGACCACGGTCTCATAGAGCTCGCCCGCCGTCCCGGAGGGCAGGGTTTCCGGGCACAGGGTGGGGAATCCGTCCGCGGATCCACAATTCGGGTCCACTTCACAGTCCGCGCACTGGGACCACAGAAGGGACGAAAAAACGAGCTGGCTCCAGACGAGGAGAACGCAGGCAATCGGCTTCATGTCGTCAAGATGCACATTTCCCCGCGCCCCCGGCCCGACACGAGGCATGGTGAAGGCCTTAATTTTCGACCATGCGCCCTGCCCACCTTCCCGCTCTTTGGATTTTCCTCCTGCTGATTCTCCCGGCGCGCGCCTTGGCTCAAAGCCCCATTCTGGCCATGACGGCGCAGCAGGCCCTTCAGGAAATGAAAGCACTGGCCAAGGCACAGCCCGAGGCCAGAGCCTTCCACGAGGCGGCGAAAGGCGCCTACCCCGTAGCGTGGACCGGTGATCGACCGACCGTCGGGTTCATCGGTCAGCTCAATGACCTGATCACCAAAGAGGAATGGTTGGCGTGGGCCGAGGCC